>JBEANM010000234.1:0-2541 GCA_041165425.1 Verrucomicrobiota bacterium | reverse complement strand
TTCGTCTTCCTCCGGCACCAGAGTCATGGCCTGACGATAGCGGAAGATCGCGGGGCGGAGAAAGGGATCCGCGGTGGCTTCAAGCTTCATCAGCTCCGTCGCAATCTCGTCCAACCCCTTGTTTCCCCGCACCCCGCTTCGCGCCAACTCCACCGCCAACTCCCGCAACCGCCCGGCCGTCTGTTCCGGGGTTCGCAGGGATGTCCCCGTCCGCCGATCCGGTTGGCCGAGACTCCGCTTCCACGCCCCGTCCACCTCCGGCGCCTCCGGCCAAAAGATTCCCGGACATCCCACCGCCACCCACTCCTGCAGTCGGATCCGGTTTTCCGCCGCCACCGCGCGGGAAACCAAACGTGCCGCCAGCAGCCTACGCAGTTCCCGGGTGAGCCGATCCCCGCCGAGGGATCCCTCCTGCGGCCAGGCTTGGATCCGCGCGAGGGAAGATTCCTCCAGTTCCGCCGCCCGGGCCGCCACCCGATCCCTCATGCCTTCCTCCCCCGGTGAGGCTTGGCCGGTGCAGCCCTCGGCGAGCCAACGATACGCACCTTCTTCCCCCCGACTTCCTGCCGCCGCCCCAATCCGTGCCATCACCACCGCCGAAACCCACCCCGCCGCAAAATCCTCGCTGCCCGGATCTGCCTCCAACCGAACCCGCCGTGGGGATTCCCAGGTCGCTCGGGGTGAGGACGGCCCACTGGCCGTCAACCGACCCCGGATTTCAAGCGGTTTGGCCAGCTGAGTCTGGGTGAGTTCGTCAAACAGATCCGACGCCGCGGCCGATGCCGTCGCCACCTGAGCCGCCTGTAATCTGTCTTCCGCCTCAATCCGGACGGACACCGATTTGCCCTTCGCCGTTCCGGTGGCGGCTCCGGCCAAGCTGGCCCAAGCGCACCACCCCAGCACCATTCCCAAACCCCGCAGGGTCACGACGATTTGGACGACTTGCCCTCTCCGCTTTTGGTTTTCCCACCCCCGGAGGAATCAGACGACTTTTTCTCCCCTCCCCCGGTGGCTTCCTTGGCCGCCTTCTTGTAACCGGCGCTGCGATAGTCCGTGATGTAAAAGCCGCTCCCCCAGACCTTTTTCGGACATTTGTCTTTCGGACAGGTCTTCAGGGGAGCGTCCTTCATCGATTGGAAAATATCCAGATGGGATCCGCACTTTTCGCAAACGTACTCGTAGGTCGGCATGGTTTGTAAAAATATCGCACCCCTTGGGGGAATCCAACCGCAAAGCCTAGCCGCGGCGGAACAAGAGGCAGGCATTTTGCCCGCCAAAACCGAAGGAGGGTTTTAACACTGTGCGGACACCCCGCTGCCCCGGGGCCGGAACCATCTTCACCGGACATGCCGGATCCTCCACCCAACTTTCCGTGATCGTGGACGGCAAACAATTCTCCCACAGGGAAAGCACCGCGATCACCGACTCCACCGCCCCGCAAGCCATGGAGAGATGACCGATCCGCGCCTTGGGCGCGTTGATCCAAGGCTGTCTCTCCCCAAAAACCTGCCGCAGGGCCTTCACCTCGGCCCGGTCGTTGGCCGGGGTCCCGGTGCCGTGACTGATCACCGCATCCACCTCCTGACCCGGAATTTCCGCATCTTCCAGACAGCCTTGCATGCAGGCAGCTGCCTCGACCCCGTCCTCACCGGGATCCGTGATTCGAAAAGCGTCACAGCCTTCCTCCGCCCCGCAAATTTCAGCGTAAATTTTTGCCCCCCGCCGCTCTGCCCGGCCTCTCTCCTCCAACAGCAAAAAAGCGGCTCCTTCTCCGACCACAAAACCTCCCCGGCCTTTACCAAACGGGCGGCAAGCCTCCGCTGGATGCTCACGACACCCCCGCACCAAGGCCCCTAAACGGTCGTATCCCAGCAACCCCCCGGAATGAACACGCCCGTCGGACCCGCCCGCCAGCATCCAGTCCGCCTGCCCGTCGCGAACCAGCCGAAAGGCCTCGCCCATCGTCTGCGTGGAGGCCGCACAAGCGGCCAAACTTTCTTCCCTCGGCCCCGCCAAAGAAAACTCGTTGGCCAAAATTTCTAGCGGGTCTCCGCCTTTTTTCTCCTCCGGCCCAGGCCAACCGATCGCGGCCGCCAATCCTCCCTCCCCCGCCGGCCTGCCACCGGCCAAAGCTTCCTGCAAGGCCCAACGCGCCATCCGCAGATTTCGCCAACCGGTCCCCGGAATTTCCTCCCGCACTTGGGCCGCCACCTGAACCGGAGCCCCCTCCCACCCATCCCAATCCAACGGGCGCACGGCGGTGGTTCCAGAACTCAGTCCCTCCCACAAGGACGGCGCTCCCAATCCATAGCCGGTGACGGCTCCGACTCCGGTTACCACCACCTTGCGCTTCATGTCCCCTCCACCATTTGTTTCAGCCGGATCGCCAACTCCGCCAAGGTCGGCTCAGGCTCGGCAAACAGGATTTTGTCATCCAACGCCTTTTGCACCGCCTCCTCCAGGCGGAAGGTCAGATCGATCCGGTCAATGCTCTCCGCCCCGAGATCTGCCGTCAGCCGCTGCTCATCCCGCACCGGCTCT
>JBEANM010000233.1:0-2797 GCA_041165425.1 Verrucomicrobiota bacterium | reverse complement strand
ACCGGCTCTTATGCGCAAAGCTGGCTCCTGGGCTCCGGCCCGCGCCGGCAGGAAGAAGAAGAGAGGGATCCCTCCCAGATCCGCACCGAGCGGATTCTGCTCGGGCTGCGCACCCGGGCCGGGCTGGCGGAGCAGGGTCTCCCCGGACGCGAGGAGTGGTTGGAGGCGCTGGTGCGAAAAGGTTGGGCCCGCCGCGAAGGCGGACGCTTTCACCTCACTGCCCGTGGGCGCCTCCGCGCCGACGAAGTGGCCGCGATCCTGACCTAGGCATGGAGCCCGTTATCGCCACGCGCGGTCTGCGCAAGGTCTACCGCGTTTTTGAAAAGGAACCCGGGCTGGCCGGGGCGATGCGGGCGCTTTTTTCCCGCCGATCCCGCGAGGTCGTGGCGGTTGAAGGTGTGGACCTGGAGATCGGCGCCGGGGAGTTGGTGGGCTTCCTCGGGCCCAACGGCGCCGGCAAAACGACGACTCTCAAGATGCTCTCCGGCCTGCTTCACCCCAGTGCCGGCTCGGCACGGGTGCTGGGCTTTGTGCCATGGGAACGGGAAACGGAGTTCCGCCGCCAAATCTCCCTGCTGCTCGGACAGAAGAATCAGCTGACGTGGGATCTGCCGGCGCGGGAAAGTTTCGAGCTCAACCGCGCCATTTACGGCATCGACCGGACCACCGCTTGGCGGACCATTGACGAACTCGCCTCCCTGCTCGAGGTCACCGGGCTGATGGGCAAACCGGTCCGGGAGCTCTCTCTGGGGGAGCGGACCAAGATGGAGCTGATTGCCGCCCTGCTGCACCAGCCGAAAGTCCTTTTTCTCGACGAACCGACGCTGGGACTCGACATCGTCTCCCAGCACCGGATCCGGGATTTTCTTCGGTGTGTGGTCGCGGAGAAAAAGATCACCACCATCCTGACAAGCCACTACCTGCAGGACATCGAGGCCCTCTGCCGGCGGGTGGTGATCATCGACCACGGCCGCATCATCCACGACGGCTCCCTCGCCGCGGTCGGCCGGGAGTTTTCCAACCACAAACAGATTGAGCTGCGCTTTTCTGGCCGCGCGCCGGAGCTGCGGGGCGCGGAGTGGGGCGAGATCGCCGGACGCGACGAGGCCGCCATCCGCCTACGGGTGGCTCCGGGACGCGTGACTGAGATCAGTCGCCGCGCACTCCGGCCTGGAGGACATCCGCATCGAATCCATTCCCGTCGAAGAGGTCATCCGGAAACTGTTCACGCGCTAAAACCGCAGCCCGGATCTCATTTTTGGCTGTTGGGTCCCGCTCCGCGGCAGCGAGTTCATGGCGTCCGCTATGGGCGAGACAGGCTTCTTTTGAAGCGGCGGGGCGCCAAGACCTCTTGGCTCTGTTTGGGGGGAACCTTTGCGGGCGGGGCTTTTCTCGCCTCAGCCTTCTTTGAGTTGATCCCGGAGGCGGTGTGCGATTTGGGTTGGCTGAAAGCTTCGCTCTTGGGTGGAGGTCTGGTCCTGGCCCTGGCATGGCTGGATCGTCGGGCTCATCACGCCCATGCAGAGATTCATGGCCATCATCCCCATGGCGGCTCTGCCTCCTCCGCCTATGTCCTGGGCGGAATGCTCGGCCTCCACTCCCTGCTGGAGGGGCTGGCCCTGGGCTCGATCCAATCGGGCGCAGTCCAGCAGGCCCTCGCGGTGGCTATTTTAATGCACAAAGCGACCGACACCTTTGCCCTCGCGGTGACCATGGGACGGAACGGCAAGGCTGCGGGAATGATTGTGGGGGCTACCCTTCTCCTTAGCCTGGCGACCCCGGCCGGGGCGTGGCTGGCCTCTTTGACGGATCTTTCCGGCGCCCACCGGCTCCACGGCATGCTGGCCGCCGCCACGGCGGGAACCTTTTTGTATCTCGCCTACTCCGACCTCCTCGTGCCGGAGCTAAAGGAAAAAGAGGGAAGACTTTGGAAAATCGTGGCGGCCGTGGCGGGTTTTATTCTGATTGCGGCCGTGGCACAGCAGCACTCCCATTCATTCTAGGCCCCGGCACGGCCAACTCACCGCCGTCTTTGCCTCTCCCACTTTTCCCAACCGTGGCAGTGGAGGGATTTGAACCCCCGACCCAAGGCTTATGAGTCCCTTGCTCTACCAGGCTGAGCTACACTGCCGGAAATTGTTGTTCTAGCCTCCGAACTTTTCCCCGCCAAGCCCCCACAGGGCTTGGGATCGGACCCAGGGAGGGCTACGATTTGCCCGTGAGCATGCGCGAACAGGAGGCCCGCCGCGCCCGCCTGAAAGGACGGCTGGCCTTGGGGCTTGGACTGCTGGTCCTCCTCATGTTGATCGGCATGGCCTCCCTGCCCGCCTACCGGGCCCTGAAATGTTGGCGGGCCGATCAGTTGATGAACGGCGCGGAAAAATCCGTGGAACGGGGATCGCTGGTCGAGGCGTACCAGTCCGCCCGTTCCGCCTATGGCCTGGATCCGAATAATCTGCGCGCCCTGCGCATGCTGGCCGAAATGTACGAGGGCACGGGCGCGCGGGAGGCCTTGGCTTATCGGCGCTCCGTCGCCGAGAGCGCCGAAGCCACCGGGCAGGATCGCGCCGCCTACCTCCGCGTCCTGATCCGGGCCGGACGGCTGGATCTGGCAGACGAATTTGTACGGAAGATGGGCGTGACCGGGCGGGCCGATCCGGTCGTGGCCGCCCTGATCGGGGACCTCCTGCGCATGCGTGGCCAACCTGAAGAGGCACGGGCGGTGGAGGATCTCGCCGCCGCCAGCAGCGTTCTGGGGGAGAAAACGACCGCGGAACTGATCCAGGCCCGGGGTCGG
>JBEANM010000232.1:0-2635 GCA_041165425.1 Verrucomicrobiota bacterium | reverse complement strand
AACCTCCGGCGAAGTCGGAGCCGCAACCATGGCGGGATGGGTCGCCCGGACTTCCCTCTCGCCGGCTCAGGAGAAATTCGTGGATGTCGAATCGCTTCCCACCGAGCGGGCCAATCCACGCTCCCGCGGTCTTCACCAAAAATCTGTGGGCCAACTGGTGAAACTTTTTGTGGCCGAGGAGAAGGAAAATGTGCGGGCGCTACGGAAAGCGGCGGGAGAAATCGGCCGCGCGGCCGGATTCGTGGCGGCGGCTCTGCGACGGGGTGGCCGGCTCTTTTACGTGGGCGCGGGGACGAGCGGGCGGCTCGGGGTTTTGGATGCCAGCGAGATGCCGCCCACATTCCATGCCGATCCGGAGGAGGTGCAGGCAATCCTCGCAGGGGGGCCGGAGGCGATTTTCCGTGCCCAGGAGGGGGCGGAGGACGATGCGGAAGCCGGCGCACGGGCGGTGCGGGAGAGGCGAATCGGGGGAAAGGATGTGGTGGTGGGTCTGACGGCGAGCGGCCGAACGCCTTTTGTGCATGGGGCGCTCCGTCAGGCTGTCCGGGCACGCGCCAAAACCGTCTTGGTCACGGCCCACCCTCATTGGGCACCGGAGAAGTCGGTGGCGATGATCCGCATGGGGCGGGTGCACGATAATCTGATGGTTCATGTGGTCCCTTCGAACGAGAAGTTGCGGGCCCGGGCGGTACGGCTGGTGCGGTTGCTCACCGGAGTGGGTCCGAGCGAAGCGGCGGGGGCACTGGGGAGAGGGGGAGGAAGAGTGATGGACGCACTCCGGCTGTTAAAAAACGCAAAAGTGCGAAGACCCTAAAGTTTAAAAGTTCAGAGATACGACTTGCGGGTGGGAAGCGGGGAGACACGATCGCGCCCATGAAAACCTTATTCGTTCTAGGATGGTTTGCCGTCGCCGCGGCAGGGTGGGCGGAGCAGGCCCAGTTGGCCGGTCTGTGGAAAAACACGGCCGTGGGCATCGGGCAGTCGGCCGTGATCATCTCGCAACAGGGCGCGACGATTCATGTGGCAGGCTATGGCGTTTGGGCGGATGGCGGGCCGGGCGTTTGGCACAGCAAGGGAGCGAAAATTGAAGGATCCCGTGCAAAAATCCCCATCACCCCTTGGCCGGAAAGGACCCGTGAAGTTTGTGAAGGTGGAGACGGAGGCGGCGCCCGTGGCGGCACCCGAGCAGGCACCCGTGGCCGAAGGACCGGCCACCGAAGAAGCGACCCAGCCCTAACCGTACGCCTTCAGCAAAGGAAAGGCGCCGTTGAGAATGGGGTCGGACTTCACCCCAAGGTGTTTCTCTAAAACCGTGGCGTAGACCGAGCGGAAATCGACGTTGAATTTCACGTCGCCATCATCGAGATCGCGCGTGGCGAGGGAGGGCATCTCACCCAAAAGACCGGCCGTCACACCGCCGCCGGCAAGAAAGAGCGGAGCGGCGGCCCCGTGATCCGTGCCGCCGCTGGCGTTTTCCTTCACCCTTCGACCGAATTCGCTGAAGGTCATCAGGGTCACACGATCGAGATTGCCCTGGGCCTTGAGGTCGGCCAGGAAGGCGGCCACCGCGTCGCTCATTTCACGAAGAAGCCGTTCATGGGCAATGGCCTGACCCGTATGGGTATCGTAACCACCTTGGGAGACATAGTAGATGCGCGTCTTCAGTCCGCCGGCAATCAAGCGTGAGATCAGGGCAAACTGGTTGGCGAGCCAGCTCCCGGGGTAAGGTGCGCCGTTTTTTCCACGGCTTGAGGCGGCGGCGATTTCCTTTTGGGTCACCTGCACATCCATTTCGGTGCGCTCAAGAAAATCGAGCGCGTCTATTTTGCCGGAGGAGCCTGCGATGTCGCCGATCGAACCGCCGGCCGGACCTTCGTCGCCATCGTTATCCATGGCCATGGTCATGGAACCATCCGACTCCGGCTCGCCGTCAGCACCGAGCCTGCGTCGCTTGGCGCCCCGTGCCTCGTAGAGGACGCCTTTCGGAGTTTTGGCAGCAAAGGCTTGCGGGGTTTGGGAGCCCAAGGTGATGCCCACGGCGGCGTCACAACCGGAGCAGGCATTGTCGAAATATCGGCCGATCCAGCCGGTGGAGGAGGACTTTTCCGCATCCGTCGCGGTGGCCCAGATTTCCGTGGAGCGGAAGTGGGATCGATTGGGATTGGGGTAACCCACTCCCTGGACCACCGAGAGGTAGCCGCCCTCGTAGGATTTGGCCAAGCCGGCTAAGGCGGGATGAAGGCCGACCTTTTCCTTGGACCCGAGCTTCAGCACCTGGTTTTCCCGCAAGGCCAGGGTGGGCCGGGCGCGGCGGTAGTCATCGTCGCCAAAAGGAATCACGGTATTGAGACCGTCATTCCCTCCCGCCAATTGCAGGACCACGAGGATATGGCCGTCCTTCCCGGTCACGCCTTGAATCAGCTGACCGTCCGCCGCGGCGTGGAGGGAGCACATGGTGTTCTGCAGAAAAGCAGGCACGGTCCAGCAAAGAGACCCCCCTAACATTCCCGTGCGAAGAAATTCACGTCGGGTTTTTAGTCCAAGCGGGTTCATGGGCTTTCTCCTTTCATCCGAGCTGGTAGACGGGGCTCTGCACAATGGCGAGGACGGTCTGGCGGACGGCGGCCTCGGAAAG
>JBEANM010000231.1:0-2769 GCA_041165425.1 Verrucomicrobiota bacterium | reverse complement strand
GATGCGGCCGGTTTCCAGGGTGACCTCGAGGAGGGTTTGGCGCTGGGCGGCGATCAGGTCGTTGAGGGAGAGGGTACGGCCCCCGATCTTGCCCATATTCCCCGCCGCGGGATCCACGCCACCGGATGGGGTCCAGTTGCCAAAGAAGATGAAGGAGATAGCAATGACGGCGAGAAGGATCAGAAGGAGGCCCTTCAATTTGTCGTGGAGGAAGGTGATCATAAGGCTTTTTGGCTTGTCGGGGGGGTAGGAGGAAAGACCAAAATCCCTCCCATGTTGAGTCGCGCACTTATTCTATGGGCTTTTTTGCTTTCCGCCGGATGGGCGCAGGACCAACTGCGGCTCAAAAGCGGGGAGATTTTATCCGGGAGCGCGGTTAAATTCGATGACGCCACCCAATCCCTCACCTTCAGCCGACATTGCTGAGGTTACCCTCAAGGAGCGGCCCGGGGTGGAGGAGGGGCGGAAAGCGCTCGCTGAGGGGAAAATGGAGGAAGTGGTGGCCAAGTGGCAGGGACCGGTGGATCAATTTCTTGGGGTGGATGCCCCTTGGGTTTTGGAATGCGCGGGGGGACTGGGGCAGGCCTATTTGGCTTTGGGCAAGGTGGCGGATGCGGAAGCTTTGTACGGTAAAATGAAAAAATCCTATCCCTCAGGGCCGGCGGCTTTACGGGCGGAAGTCGGTCTGGCGGTCTCGAGCTCCGGTCGGGACACCGCCGGCACCTTGAGCAAACTCCAGGCCCTGGAAGGGCAACTCAAAGAGAGTCTTCGCCCGCTGCGGGCCGACCGCGAAGCTTTGGCGGAATTTTATTTTGCCCGGGGAGAGGCCTACGAAAAGAAGGGGGAGTCGAAGAGGGCCTTGGAAGATTATTTGCGGGTCAGCATTCTTTACCCGGAGCCCCCCTCCTTGGGGCAGCGTTCGGCCAAAAAAGCCGAGGCTCTGCGGCAGGCCAACAAAGACCTAGTCACCGACTGATTCCAAGATTAGGATTTCTCAATGAATTGGACGATCCGAACCCTGTTCTTCCTTGCCGCACTTCCTTTCCCGGTAGCCGCGTCCGAAGGTGGCGCTCACGGCGACACCTTCATGGACCTGTTCTTGTTGGGCGGTGCGGTGTCTTGGCTCCTCCTCGCGGCCTCAATCCTCATCATGGCCTAGCGGCCAACCCATGCTACCTGGCCCGCATTGTCCAAGCAGGACTGCAAAGGCTTGGGCGGGGGCGGGATGCCGCGGAAAAGGCCATGGGGGAAGTGACCGCGAAAGAAATTAATGATCTCAAATCCAACATCAACTATTTGTCCGTCATCGGGGTGGTGAGTCCGATGGTGGGGTTGACCGGAACGGTTATCGGAATGATGAAGGCTTTTAAAACCCTCGGCTCCTCCGGGGCGGCTGATCCCAGCAAACTTTCGGCCAACATTTCCGAGGTGCTGTTTGCGACCGCCTTCGGCCTCTTCGTGGCCATTCCTGGATTTGTGCTTTATTATGTTTTCCGGAACCGTGTGCAGACGGTTGCAGTGGCGGTGGAACAGCAAATCGGTCACTTGTTCGAGGAAGTACCCTTTGAACAGCTGACGGGGTATCGGGTGCAGGATTACCTTGGGGAAGGTGCGGCCGCCGGCACGCCGGCCGCCGCGGCGGCCTAAAGCGCCGATCTTGGGCCATGGCCGGCCACGGAAAAAAATTCAGCATTCATGCCTCCGGGGGGGAGGAGGAGCCGGAATTCCAGGTGGCTCCCATGGTCGACGTATTGCTGGTGCTCCTCATGTTTTTCACCGCGACCACCACAACCGAGGTCAAAAGTCAGATCGCTGATCTTACCCTGCCGGATGCGCAGGAGGCGAAGGATCGGGAGAAAGGCCAGGGACAGTTCCTGGTGAACATCAATAAAATGGGTGGGGTGGAGGCGTTTGGCCGGAGCGGGCTGGACGAGGGTTCTTTGGCCCGGCTGATCAAGGACGACTACGAAAAGGTGAAGAAGCTCGATCCCAACGCCAGTTATCGCGTGTTGGTGCGGGCGGATAAAGACCTCGGCTGGGAGAAAACCAAGATTGTACTCAAGGCGGCGGCCGCTGCCGGGGTTGGCAACGTGGTCTTTGCCACCACCAAGGGAGGCAAGGGTTAGCTTATGGCCGGCGGAGGTGGCGGAGGAGAGGGGGAGTTTGGCCTGCAGATCGCGCCCATGTTGGACGTGATGTTTGTGCTCCTGATGTTTTTCATGGTGATGGCGGGCCAGCAGGTCAAGGAAGCGGAACTTGGTGTTTCGGTTCCCGGTAGCGGACAACCCTCCTCCACCGCCAAAACTCCGGTAACCCTGCGCATCGCTCCGGACGGGGTGGTTACGTTTAACGATACCCCCGTGGATAGCCGGGAAGACCGTGAGATGCCGAAACTCCGGGCGCGGCTGAAGAATCTGATCGAAGCCTTTGCCGAACAGTCGGTGATCATCCGGCCCAATGACCGCGCCCCGTACCAGCGCGTGGTGGATGTGCTCAACGCCTGCGGCGCGGAGCGGGTGAAAAATCTGACGTTTGGGGGCTAGGTCAGTCGGGGCCTAGGCTCGGCCCATATACTTCCGCTCGCGGGTATCGACCTTAATCAACTCTCCCTCCTTGATGAAGAGGGGGACCTGCAGTTGGATGCCGGTCTCCAGCTTGGCCATTTTCATTACATTGTTGGCCGAGTCGCCCCGGATGCCTTCGGGGGATTCCGTGACTTTTAGGGTCACGCTGGCCGGGGCTTCCACGGAGACGACCTTGCCTTCGATG
>JBEANM010000230.1:0-3109 GCA_041165425.1 Verrucomicrobiota bacterium | reverse complement strand
CGGATTGAAGAGCCTGTTAAGCAATGGTATATAAGGTGTTGTACCGACAATCAGCTTTCCTGTCAGACCCGGCATACTTCTGACAGCCCACTTGACCCGGTGAAACTGACAACCAGCCACAATCCTTCCATTATACCGGATGACATAGTAGTCGTCGTGCAGAAATACTGAGTTGAAATGAACCAGCGCGTGTTCCCTGTATTGCTCCCGCAGCAATTCTATAACTTCACAGCGCTGCTGTTCCGTATTTATTTGCTCAATTGAAGATGATTTTCGCGGAAAAAAGCGGCTGAATCCGTTGGTTCGCATGACTCCCAGATTTTCGTAGCCGGCGCCGCTCACAACCTTGAAAGAGCGGTGATTTTTCCTTTCAACGCACCAGGAGGGGGATTTCTGTTCGGCCCGGGTCTGACGGGCCGCACATCGGAAAGGGTCATCGACCTTTTCCAAGCCACCGTGAGTCCCTCCTCCGGTTGGCGCCGGCTCAGCTTTGGGGCTGAACCGAACTCGTGATGCAGTGGTAATTCAACACGGGAACGGGGAGAGGTCAAAGGGGGCGTGTGTCATAGAACTGTCGGAGGTGGAAAGGGGAAGACGGAAAGCAAGCGTTTAGGTTTACGAATGGTTGGTGAACGGGAACGTTAACGTGAACGGAAGTTTTTAGTTTAAGATTAAGTTGAAGTTTAAGTGAGGCTGGGGGCTGTCAGGATTCGAAGAGGGAGCGGCCGAGGCGGCTTTGGCGGACGAGGGAGTCGAGGAGGTCGGAATCAGACATTTATGTTTATGGACGGCAATAAGGGAGCTAAGCGCCCAGGCTGCCCTTTTTATTCAAGGCATTCCCCCTTAATAAACCCTATCTTCTTTTGCTTCTTCCTCTTCTGTATCTGATACTTCTAGGATTTTCGCCCCGCATTTAACTAACTGCATTGCCAAATATCCACCGAAGAAGCCATCGGATGGGCCGTAATCCTTACGGGCTTGGGCATATGCAGCTTCAATTTCTTCTACAACAACCTCATTTTTTGAATCCACCAATAGAACTCCATTATTATCTATGGTGATTAAGGTTTTTTCATTAAAAAAAGAGGCAAGAATTTTAATCTGAATCATAATAGAAAAATATTTAAGCTCTCTTTTTTTGAGGAGATAAGGGCCTCATTAAAGATGGGTTTTGAGCCAGAAGGTGAGAGCGGCACCGACCACGACGCCGGCGAGGAGCCAGAGGGTGTTGGTGATTGCATTGATGAGCAGGCTCATGGCTTAAAGGCGCATGCGGAGGTGAATGCCAAAAGCGATCCCGGCAAAGAACGCCCCCACCAAGAGAACGACTTTGATGACCGTGACCAGGAGAAGAATGAGAAGTTCAGGCATGGGGGAATCATCGCATACCCCGTAGGACAAAAACGGTCCGGGTCCTAAAAGGGATAATTAGCGGGAAGTGGAAGGTGGCCCTCCTTGGCGCGAGGCTACGGAGAGTTCCGCGCGAGGCTACGGAGAGTTCCAGGCGGGAAGGGTTCGTGAACGTGAATCCCCCCGCGTAAGCGGACAACCAGCCCCGCAGGATGCGGTGGATCGGATGGGCGGGGGAACGTCTGAGGGGGCCAAGGTGAACGGGGACGGAAGAAACTAAGATTAAGATGAAGATTAAGTGAGGCGGCCCTCCTTCGCGCGAGGCTACGGAGGGTTCAAAGCGGAAAGCGGAAAATAGTTACGAGTGAGCGCATCTTTTTTGAAAAACGGTGGTCTAATCGTGGATGAGGGCATTGGTGGAGAAGTTGGGGGGGCCGAGGATCCTGGTGGTCCAAGGGCAGAGGGTGATTTTGGACGAGGATCTGGCCCGGCTTTACGGGGTGAGGACGAAGGCTTTGAAGCAGGCCGTCAAAAGGAATCCCCGAAGGTTTCCGGGGGAGTTTGTGTTAAACATTGAGGGTAAGGATATTGCAATCTTGAGGTCACAAAATGTGACCTCAAGTTCGGGGTGGGGAGGGAGCAGGTATGGGCGGATGGCTTTTACGGAGCATGGGGCGTTGATGGTGGCTTCGGTCCTGAACAGTGAACGAGCGATCGCCATGTCGATCTACGTGATCAAGGCATTTGTGAAGATTCGGGAGGAGCTGATGGCCAATGAAACCATTTTGAGGCGGCTCTCCGAAATCGATCAAACCTTGCTGCTCCATGATGAAGGCTTGAGGGATTTGTATCAGAAGCTGATGCCGCTGTTGGAGCCGGGGCCGGAGGTGGAAAAGAGGAAAATAGGGTTTGGGAACGGGGATTAGGATTAGGATTAAGTCGGAGGCGGGTTTTGAACCAGAAGGTGACAGCGGCGCCGACGACGACGCCAGCGAGGAGCCAGAGGGTGTTGGTGATCGCGGAAATTAGGACGGCGATGGTCAGCGGGAGCGCCAGGCGGGTTTGTTGGCGCAGTTGGGGCCGACGACATATCCAGATTGTCCTCCGCTAAAAAAGGCGCCGCCGGCCTGCAGGGTGGTGCCCCGGGTGCCGAAGAAGAGGTCGCCGGACTGAACGGTGATGCCGTCCGGACCGGCATAGACGTCGCGATCTTTGGAGTAGATGCCGCGTGGAGTGACAAAGACGTCTCCGCTGCGAAAGATGTAGCCTTCCGTGGTGACGGCGGAGTCGCGCCCGGTGACGGCGCCGAACTTGGCCTTGTAGACGCCGCCGACAAATTCAGCCATTTCGCACTCCTGCCGGTTCATCTCATCGTAAATCGCCTGTTGTTTTGCCTGCTCCTTCCGGCTTTCTTCCCGCCGTGCCTCCTGCTCTTCCCACTGGCGCTTGGATTGGGCGGAAAACTCCTCGAGCTCGCGGTTCTGGCGGTCGATGGACTGCTGGATGGAGTCGACCCGGGGCGCGGGCTTAGGGCGGAAGCCCATGGAGTTCATTTCCTGTTCCGCTCTTTTGGGTCCGCCGAAGTCGATCACGGAGGTGTGCCGTTGGGAGTTGGCTTGGTTGTTTTGTTGACCGTAGCCGTAATCGATCACGGAGGAGCGGCGGGAGGAGTTCGCCTTTCCGAATGAATCGTCCTCGTCGTCCCAGGCCAAGGCGTCGCCTGCGGCGACGAGGAGGAGATAGGAGATGGCAGATAGGA
>JBEANM010000229.1:0-3010 GCA_041165425.1 Verrucomicrobiota bacterium | reverse complement strand
CTTGAGCCAGTCGGTCACGCTATGCACGGCGGAGCGTTCCGTCAGAAATCTCGCACCGCAGGTTCCCTCCGGAATGTCGTCATTTTGCTCGGGGCTCAGCGGTTCCACCTCATTGGCCCCAGCCTCGATGGCCGCCGTCTCCCGGTCGGTGTCCGTTTTGGGATGATGTGCCTCCACGATGCCCACTTGGTCGAAAAGGAACCGGTTACTTCCGGAGGAGCCCAGGGATCCCGCCTTGAAGAGGACCCGAATCTCCGGTGCCGTCCGGTTATGGTTGTCGGTATAAACCTCCGCGATCACCGGCACCTTATGGGGGGCGTAACCCTCAAACACCATATGTTCGAGTGAATCCTTGCCGGCGCCGGCCCCCGACCCTTTTTCAATCGCCCGCTGGATCACGTCCTTGGCCACACTTTCCCGTTTCGCCCGCTCCAGGGCCGTGGCGAGACGTGCATTCAGGGCCGGATCGGCCCCTTGCCGGGCGGCTAGGGTAATCTCACGGACAAATTTGCTCGTCGTCTTCGACTTTTTGAGAGAAGCGACCTCCCGTTTCGCATGCAGCCATTGGCGTCCCATAGAGCCACCCTAGGCAAGAACCCCTCGCTCCTTCAACCTCTTCACCACTTCGTCCCGCCGCGCGGCATTTTCCGATCCCGCCCAAACGGCAAAACCGGCGATCTTTTCGATCTTCCAACCGCTACGGATCCCATGAATCAAGGCGGCCGTGACCACATCTCCCGAGCCCGTGGCGTCCCACAAACGGATCTTAGGCGCGGGCACTGCCATTTTTTTTCTCCCCTCCTCCATAACCAGGCCACGTGGTCCCAAAGTGATTGCAATACCGCACCGTCCCCGCGCGAGGATCCGCATACCCGCAAGACACTGCTCCACCCCCCTTCGCTTCATGCTGTCCTCCACCTCGGCGAGATTCGCTTTGGTCCACTCCACCCCCGCCTGCAGGCCCTCCCGTAAAAGCTGTCCTTTGCCATCGACTAGAATCCGTACACCCCGCTTCTTCAGCCCAAGCAAAAGAGATTTCCACCAACCCGCCCGGGCCCCCGTCGGCACACTTCCCGCCACGACCAGCCAGTCCCCGGGTCGGACAACCCGACGCAGAAATTTACCGCATTGGCTCCAGTCGGCTCTTTTCCACCGAGGATCTTCGGTAAAGAAATCCAGTCGCTCCCCCGCCTGCTCCAAGAAGGCCCAGCCTGTCCGGGCAGCAGAGTGCATGGGAATTTCCCGGATCGGCGACCCACCCGCCGAAATCGCCCGCCGGCCGTGTACGAACTTGGTCTCAACAACCGGGTTGGGCGTGAAGCACCAGACCCGGCACGATCGATTAGGCAACCGTAACCTCTTTGGCCAGATAGACGTCCTGAATCGCGTTCAGAATCTCCACGCCTTCCTTCAGCGGCTTCTGGAACGCCTTCCGGCCGGAAATCAGCCCCATCCCGCCGGCCCGCTTGTTGATCACGGCCGTCTTCACCGCCTCGGCAATGTCGTTCTTGCCCGAGGCCCCGCCGGAGTTAATCAGCCCGGCGCGACCCGCAAAGCAGTTCAAAACCTGATAGCGGCAAAGATCGATCGGGTGATCCGAAGTGAGCTCGGCATAGATGCGGGGATCCGTTTTTCCGTAATCGCTCCCCGCCAGCTTCACGGCGTGATAGCCCCCGTTGTTCTCCGGTAGCTTCTGCTTGATGATGTCAGCCTGAATGGTTGACCCGAGATGGTTGCCCTGCCCGGTGAGATCGGCGGAAAGATGGTAATCCTTCTCCTTGGTTTTGAACGCGGGATTTCGCAGATAGCACCAGAGAATCGTGTACATACCGAGTTCGTGGGCCATCGCAAAAGAGCGCGAGATTTCCTCAATCTGCCGGCCGGATTCGGGCGAGCCGAAATAAATCGTCGCGCCCACCCCCACCGCGCCCATGTCGAAGGCCTGCTTCACGCCGGCAAACAGTTTTTGATCGGCGAGGTTCGGATAGGTCAGGAGTTCGTTGTGGTTGATTTTTAAAACGAAGGGAATTCGGTGGGCGTATTTGCGGGCGACCGCCCCGAGGACTCCCAGGGTGGAGGTGACCGCATTACAGCCGCCTTCCATCGCCAGTTTCACAATGTTTTCCGGGTCAAAATAATCAGGATTCGGTGCAAAGGAGGCACCCGCCGAGTGCTCAATTCCCTGGTCGACTGGGAGGATCGAAAGGTATCCGGTTCCGCCCAGGCGGCCGTGGTTCAGAGTGGTCTGCAGATTCCGCAACACTGAGATCGAGCGATCACTGTCCCGCCAAACCCGATCCACAAAATCAGGTCCCGGCAAATGCAGACGGGCCTTGTCCACGGTCTTGCAGGAGTGCCCCAGAAGACCTTTGGCTTCAGCCCCCAGAATCCTTTCGATGTCGCCGAATCTCATGAACTTACAGAATCCCTTTTTTTACCCTTTCGGTCAATCCCACTTCTGTCACCGCTCTTGCACGGATTCCGCTTCCCCTTACCTTCAAAGATATGGTTCGTTGGCTCTCCTTGGTGATACTTGGCCTTCTACTCAACGGGTCCGGCCTTTCCCTTCTCGCTTGGGCCGCTCATCGGAAATTTGTGGCCGGAGGGGAGTGGTTCTGGAGCGGCACCCTCGCTCTCGTCCTCTGTAATGCCGGGATCTGCTGCGTGGTGGGCGCCAAAAAACCCTGAAGGTCCGCGCCTGAACCCCCATTCTCCAGCCCCGGCCCCGGACTACGGCAAGCCCGAACTCGTCCATCCCGACGATCGGGAATATCTCCGCTGGTCGGAGGGCTTCGCCATCCGCCGCCGTCGGGAACGGGAACGTACCGGCAAAGTCCGCATCGAACCCGCCGCTCTTTCCATCATCAGTGCCGCCGCGGAATTCGGCGTCCGCTCCCTCCTCTCCCGCCAGTTTGATTTGGGCGACCGCCGGATCCTCCGTTACCAGGATCCGGAACTGGGGGATCACCTGCGCGGCCGATACCGCTTCCGGGAGCTCGATGCCGTGGCC
>JBEANM010000228.1:0-3034 GCA_041165425.1 Verrucomicrobiota bacterium | reverse complement strand
GGGTTGAGCGGCCCCAGGTTGACCCGGAGGGACCGCACCCGGAGCAGCCGATTCGTACTTGAGCATGGCGGTCTCGGTCCCTTTGCGGATCTGGGCCCGAAGCTTGGTGGGATCTCCGGAGGGATCCCGCTCCACCTTGAGGAGGACCATTCCCTGGGCGGAAGGGGAGGGCTTGGTTCCCACCATCAGCCGATCCGGCCGGGTGCGGTTGGCAATCATGACAAAGTCCTGCCCATCCATCCGGACATAACCGGCGAGAAGCAGATCCTTGGCAAAATCAGCGTTTTCCTCCGTGGTGGACGCCAGGGTGAAGGGGGATTTTCGGGTCAAAGGAGCAAAGCGCCCGGCGGAAAGGGACGCCGGTAAGGCCGTGGCGGCCGTCGGGGCCCCTTCGGCTGGTTTGGCGCCTGGCACAGGTGGGGTCAAAGTCATCTCCTCGGAGGCTAAGACGGAGAGGACGCAGGCCAGCAGCAGAGCCAAGGGGGATGTGAAGAACTTGCTCATGGATTGTTGGGCCGGAAAAACTGCCCCACCACCGCCTCCCCGACCATCTTGGGGGGCTCGGCTCCGATTTTCAGGTTCAAGGCCGTCACGGCGATGCCCTGCTCCGGCCGGTAAACGGCCACCAGCCAGTCGAGGAACTGGCTCAGGCTTCCACTCATTTTCATCCGGTTCGCATACTGCAAGAAGCGGGGCCCCGGCTTGGGAACCGGAGGTTTCTGCTCCTCCACCTTCAGCCCGGCCGAGGAGGCCGCGCCCTGCAGCATTTTTTGCAGGGCCGGAGCCGGATTTTCCTCCGGCACAGGCTTGAAATTCTTGTCCAGCCACTCGGTTTTGGCCCGCCAATCCTCCCGCTGATCGATCCAGAAACGGGCCTCGGTCAGCTCCTCATCCACCTGCGCCAGCTTACGCCGGTTGGATCGATCCAACTCCAAGACCACCTTGAGGAGAATCAGGTGCACCCCCACCGCCAGCGCTCCCACCAGGAGGAAGGTTAGTTTCTTCTCATGGCGCGTTAGCGTTCTCATCTTCCCCTCCTTCCTCTGCCCCGGCGGAAACCCCCGGCGGAATGCCTTCCGCCTGAAACTGGGCGTTCCCGTTGGCCAGCAGCCTGGGTTGCGGATTTTTCCAGGTGAACCCAGCCAAGGCGGGCTCATTTTTCAACCACTGCAAATATTTCTCCACCAACTCCAGGTCTTTGCCCTCACCCTGGAGCAGGAGTCGCTTGGAGTTCAGATCAAAAAGAGTCAGCCGCACCCCCTCAATTTTTGCGGGGTCCGATTCAATGAGCGGCCGGGAAACCTGCCAAAGAAGCTCAAGGGCGTTGCGTTTCGGCTCCAACCAAGCTCCGGCCTCCCGCCACAACATCGCCGTGGTCCGGATTTTTTCCGCCTCCGGGCCGATTTTGCCTAATTCCGCCTGGGCCAGCTTGAGCCGAACCAGCGGCCAGGCCAGAAAAGCCATCGCGAGGAAAACGACAACCAGATACCCAGTCAACCCGCCACGAATCAGCTTGTTCCGCTTGGCCCCTTCCGCACGCTCCGCCCGCAACTCCGTCAGGGCGGGCGGGGGCAAATTCCAGGGCTCCGCCGGTGAACCCGGCGGGATCCGATCCTCGACCCGAATGGAGCCGCCCAAAACCTTGCGGAAATCCTCGGGAATAGACGTGCCGGGCTCCCGAATCATCCAACTATCCAGTCGGGGGAGAATTCCCTCGCCCTCCATCTGGGCCAAGGTGTTTCCCGAAAGATAAAAATCGGCCACCCACCGGCCCAGTTCCCGGCGCAACACCCCCGTGGCACCGCCGCCCGGAGCCGCCAGCATTCGACCCGCCGGTTCGTAACGGGCGGCTTCCTCGACCAACCACTCCTCGTGAAACGGAACGGTCAGAACCGCGGTGGCCTCCAACTGACGGGTGACCGGCTCCTCCTCCCCCGTGGCAGGAAGCTGCTCCTTACGAATGCCTTCAAAATTCCAAATGGCTCCCTCCGGATTGGCGCCGAGCAGGCCCTTCATCTCCAGCTTGATCTGGGTCTGCTCCCGGACGGGACTGTCCTCCACCACCGGCACCCACAGAGGCATCGAAAGAAACGAGCGGGAGGGAAGACTCATGATACACCCGACCGAAGGCCGGAGCTTGCGGGGCTGCTCCGCCGTCCCGGTACAGACGGACCGCCCCCCGGGACCGCTCCATAATTCCCATCCCTCTGGACCGGGAAAAAGAACCGAGCCAGCCCCCGATCCCGGGGCAGGACTCTTCTTCCGCGAAAGCCCGTTTTTACCAAGTCCCTTGAACTTCATTGCGGGCCTTGATTTGGGGTGGATTGCGGGAAATTAACGCCACAACTTTTCTTTTAACCTCGCCCACATATCCCGTCGAGGTCACCCGCCAGAGATCTTCAGCCCCCAAGTTGATTCTTGCCTGAAGGTCCGCCGAAAGGCCGCCCAATAACCCCACATTCACCTGATCATCCTGGCTTCCAAAGGTTAGGTCAGGGCCCAAACGGGCTTGGATAAAATTAGCGGCGCCTCCCGGGCTCAGACCGAGCCAGGCCTCAATCAGATCCTGATCCGCACTTTTCAAGGAAAGCTTGCCGGAACCAAAGATGGTGAATTTTTGAGTCCAGTTTTTGACCGTGGATTCCTCCATCACCTGGGCCCATCCCGGCACCCTCTCCAGCTCATCCAGGGTTTCCAGCGGGCCGTTTTTCGCCAACTCTTCCGTCAGGTCGTTGTTGCCGGTGGTCCGGGCGGGTATTTCGGCATCCACATAATCCAACAAAGCATCGATGAAAGCGGAGGAAGTGGTCGGGCTCACGTCCCAAGCCCCCAAAAGATTGGTTAGAATTCGCCGGCAGAACTCCCGATCCCCCATCGCCAGAGAGTTGAGGTTGATCTTCCCATCCTCACCGCGCAAATCCTCTGCCCCCACCTCAAAACGCACGGGCACCCCCCAGCCCGAACGCAGTTCCCCGCTCAACACCTGGGATGCGCCCGCCGCCATGGCCGGCTGAATCTGGGGATTCAGCGCCAT
>JBEANM010000227.1:0-2887 GCA_041165425.1 Verrucomicrobiota bacterium | reverse complement strand
GGGCCGGATCTGGCGCGGACCGATCCGGTGGTGGCGGAAGCGGTGCGGAAGGAGCATCGTCGGCAGTCGGAAAACATCGAACTGATCGCCTCGGAGAACTTCACCAGTGCGGCGGTGATGCAGGTGCAAGGCAGTTGTCTGACGAACAAGTATGCTGAGGGCTATCCGGGCCGGCGCTGGTACGGTGGCTGTGAGCATGTGGACGTGGTGGAGCAGGCGGCGATCGATCGGGCCAAAGAGCTTTTTGGGGCGGAGCACGCCAACGTGCAGCCGCATGCGGGGGCGACGGCCAACGCGGCGGTCTACTTCGCCTTTCTCAAGCCCGGCGACAAGATCCTGACGATGGATCTGGCCCACGGGGGTCACCTGACGCATGGCCACCCGAAAAACTTTTCGGGCATGTTCTACACGGTCCGCCATTACGGGGTGCAGGAGAAGACGGAGCTGGTGGATTATGATTCGCTGGAACGGGCGGCGGTGGAGTTTCAGCCGAAGATGATCACGGTGGGGGCTTCAGCCTATCCGCGGATCCTGGATTTCGCCCGGATGCGGGAAATCGCCGACAAGGTGGGGGCGCTACTTTTTGCGGACATGGCGCACATTTCCGGTCTGGTGGCAGGCGGAGTGCATCCCAGCCCCGTGCCGCATGCGGATTTTGTCACCACCACCACGCACAAGGGGCTACGTGGACCGCGGGGCGGGATCATTCTCTGCAAGGCGAAGTATGCGAAGGAGATTGATGCGATGGTGTTCCCCGGCGTGCAGGGTGGGCCGTTGATGCACGTGATCGCGGCCAAAGCGGTCTGCTTCCTGGAGGCGCTGAAGCCGGAGTTCAAGGCCTACCAGGCGCAGGTGGTGCGCAACGCCCGGGCGTTGGCCGAAGGGTTGAAAAAGTGTGGATACCGCATTGTCTCCGGTGGAACAGATAATCATCTCATGCTGGTGGACCTGCGACCGGCGGGGATGGATGGGAAGATTGCGCAGGAGGCCCTCGACCATGCCGGCATCACCGTGAACAAGAATTCGATCCCGTTCGATACGGCGTCACCGATGCGGCCGTCGGGGATCCGGTTGGGTACGCCGGCGATGACCACCCGGGGGATGCGGGAGTCGGAAATGTTCGATATCGCCCAGCTGATTCACCAAGCGTTGCAAAAGCGGAACGATCCGGCGGGGCTGGAGGCGGTGCGGGGCGAAGTCCGTAAGCTGACCGCACGTTTCCCGTTGCCCGCCTAAGGCCGAACGTTTGCAGGCGCCCGCCGATCTGCAGGTCATCGGCACCGAGCTCGCAATTCGCTGGCCGGATGGCCAGGAAAGTTATCTATCTTTGGAGGAACTGCGGAAGAGATGCCCTTGTGCAGCTTGCTGCGGGGAGCCGGGGCTGACGAAACCCATTCCAGGGTCAGGGGGCACGTGGAAGGCAGAAAGTTTTCGACTGAAGGGCATGCAGACAGTGGGTGGGTACGCGATCCAGCCGACGTGGGAGGATGGACACGGTACGGGAATTTATTCGTGGGAGTATTTAAGAAAGGTCACGGGTCATCTGTCGTAGATCGCTTTGAGATGACCGATCGCGGAACAGTTTTCAATGGTCTTGGATCGGGCTAATCCTTTTTAGATGATGCGGGCACCTCTGGCGGCGGTAGTACGGGGCGACTACGGGGGCGGGGTTGTGTACCTAGGGGTGGAGCCGGAGCTGGTCCTGTCCGGCAAGGCCGGGCAAACAGCGCTTTTGGAAAAAGCCTTGGCGGAGCGGGGCGTTTGATTTTGAGGGGAACTGGCATTTCTCCTTTTTCCGGGAGCTGGAAGTACGGCCAGCCTCCGATCTTTGGCCGGAGGGTGGCCCGGCGGCCGTGCGGCCGGCGGGGGAGGATGAGTGGGTCTGTGGGACAGGCCGGGAAAGTTATGCCGCCATGGTGCGGGCCGCGCAGGAGGAGATACGGGGAGGTGAGATTTACCAGGTGAACTTGGCCAGGTTTCTTCACCGGAAAGTAGAGGCGATCGACCCGTGGGCTTTTTTCCGTTGGTTGTGGCGGATCGGACAGGCACCGCGGAGTTTTTTCTACCGGGCGGGGGAAAAAACGTTGGCGGGAGCCTCGATGGAACTTTTCCTTGGAATTGAGGGGAACCGGATTGTGACGCAGCCGATCAAGGGGACACGCGGCCGGGAGGCCAACCGGGAGGGGGATGAGCGGGCGGCTTTGGAGTTAGGGACAAACCCGAAGGAGGTGGCGGAGCTGATTATGATCACGGATCTGCTGCGCAACGACCTTGGGGCGGTTTGTCAGTATGGCAGCGTGCAGGCGCGGGATCTGGTCCGGCGGCGCAGCTACTCCCACGTGCACCATCTGTACTCCACGGTGGAGGGAAAACTCCGGCCAGGCTTGGGGGCGGTGCAGGCGGTGCGGGAGTGTTTGCCGGGAGGATCCGTGACGGGGGCGCCCAAGCGGAGGGCGGGGGAAATTCTGCGTAGGCTGGAAGCCGAGCCGCGGGGTCATTACACCGGAGCGGTGGGGTATTTTGGGTACGATGGCACGGCGCGATTCTCCATGGGGATCCGGATGGCGGAGATCGAGGGCGAGCGGGTGCGGTGTGGGGTGGGGAGCGGGATCACGGCAGCGTCCGACCCGGAGGGGGAGTACGAGGAGACCAAGATCAAGGCGCGGGTGCTGACCGAGGCGATGGCGGCGTACTTGGCGGCACGGACGGTTCGGGTGTGAGCCACGGGGAAACGGTGCCTGTCTCCGATGCTGGTTTCCGGCATGGGGTGGGAGTGTTTGAAACGGTGCGGGTGAAGGGAGGCAAGGCGCCGTGGTGGAAATGGCATCAGGAGTCGATCCGGGAGTCGGCCCGGATGCTGGGACTGAAAGTGGAGGTGAAAGAGTTG
>JBEANM010000226.1:0-2798 GCA_041165425.1 Verrucomicrobiota bacterium | reverse complement strand
GGTGAGCTGCATGCCCCGGCCGAGATCCAGCGCCCGGGGCTCAGCCGACTCATCCTCCAATCCGAAGACCCGCATCATCATCAGTCCCACCGTTCCGGCTACCCGGTAGCAGTACAGTTCCAACTCTTCCCAATTTTGTAAATCCACCGGCCCGGCATCCCCCGCCACTCCGATGGCCAGATCCTCAAACCATTTCCGCCGGATTTTTTTCCGGGCGGCGGTCTCGCGGAAGGCCGGCATCCACTCCTCCCCGGACCGATCCCCTCCGGGCCCAAAGGCTCGCTCCAGAATTTCCCCCGCCACCTCCGGCCGGACCACTTCGCCCCGCGCCGCGGCCCGATCCACCGCATCATCGATCGAGCGGCAGCAGGCATACACCGCATAGGCGTCCCGCTGCACGGATGGACCCAACACATGGGAGGCAAAATAAAAGGTGCGGGCATGTTCCCGGGTCACCTCGCGCGCGGCCGCGTGGGAGGAGGCCAGATCGCTCGGGGAAGCCGCGCGCAACGGACTAGGCGGTCCGGACGGACTGACGGACCCAGGCAATGGCTTGGGCAATCGAGTTCTGCTCGTCCGCGGCAAGATGAGATCCGGCCAGTTTTTGCGAGGCCTCGTCAAACAAGGTGCGGCAGCGCTCCTGCATCGCCACGATCGCGCCGGACTTTCGGATCAGATCCTGCACTTTGGAGATGGAGGATTCATTCCGGGTGGGATTCTGCAGACACATCTGCAGGAAGGAGCGATCCACTTCCCCCAGTCTCTCGTACGCCTCGCGGACCAGCAGGGTTTTCTTTCCCTCCAACAGGTCGGTGGGCAAAAGCTGGTCGCGACTGTCAAAATGCGAGAACTCCAGCAGGTCGTTCTGAATCTGGAAGGCCAACCCCAAAGGTTCCATCACGGAGGCAAGGTCCTCCTGCTTGTCCACGGAGGCGCCGGCGAGGATGGCCCCCAGCACGCAGGGAGCTTCGAACGTGTAGCGGGTGGTCTTTAAAAGATAAGTTCTCTCAATCTCCTGGGCGGTAACCCGGCCGATATCGCGGGAGCCAAGCAGAATGTCGAAAATCTCCCCCACGCCGGTGTCCGTGATATAGGCCAGTAATTTTCCCAGAGCGCCCGAGCGATGCGGTTCCGCAAAGCCGGCGGTCTGCAGGGTCTCGACGGAAAGGGCAAAAAGCAGATCTCCCACCACCACCGCCACCCCGTGCCCGGTTCGCTCGGCACTGCTCAACCGCCCCAAACGCTGCTCCACCAGTTTGTGGAAAGTGGGCAACCCACGGCGCTTTTCCGAACGGTCGATCAGATCGTCATGCACCAGGACGAAAGCGTGCAGCAGCTCAAGCGAAAGGGCGGCGGCCACCACCGCAGGATCCTGCACGGGCTTGGTCCCGCCCAGGGCGCGATAAGTCAGGGCAAAAAGCAGAGGGCGGATTCTTTTCCCCTTCCGACCGACATACTCGCACATGTCGAAATAGACCGGCTCAAACATTTCCCCGTAGTCGTACCGCTCCTTCTGGCGGTGGAAAAAGGCCTGGATCTCCCGCTCCAGCAAGGAGGGAAGCGCTTCGATTTCGTTCCGGAGGGAGGTTTCCATGGGATACTTTACTGACCTCGGGTGCCAGCTCGCCAACGGCAAAAGACAAAGTTATTCATATCGAATACTCACTCCCTTTAGGCCGCTCGGACTTGGGAATAATCTGGAGGGCGGCGTGCTCGGCCAAGACCAGGTGATGGGCGGGCACACTCTTGGTCAAAAACACCCCGCCCCCGATGGTACTCCCCTCCCCCACCACGGTCTCGCCCGGATAGATGGTCACCCGATCCTCAATCGTGGGATGACGTTTCCGCCCCCGCAGGGTCTCCGCCCCGCTGACCGACCGCGCGCCCAGGGTGACGCCATGATAAATCCGAACCTCCCGGCCGATTTCGGTGGTTTCTCCAATGACGATGCCCGTGCCGTGGTCGATAAAAAAGGACGGCCCGATGGTGGCCCCGGGATGGATGTCGATCCCGGTCCGGCTATGGGCCCACTCCGTCATCATGCGCGGCAGAAGGGGCACGCCCAAAAGGTAAAGCTCGTGGGCCATCCGCTGCACCGCGATGGCCTCGATCCCCGGGTAGGCCAGCAGGATCTCCTCCACATTGCGCGCGGCGGGGTCCCCGGCCAGCACCGCCTCGACATCCGTCTTCAGCACCGCCCGCACTGTAGGAATCCGCGAGAGAAAGGAACGGACCTTGGACGAAACAGACTCCCCGCCGCCTCCCTTGGGAAGACTTTTGGCCATTTCCTTCTCCAGCACCTTTTCGAGGGAACCCAGCAAATCGGTGACGGCGGGGCCCAGCTCCTTACCCTCCAGATGGTCGTCATCGTAAAAACCCGGAAAAAGGAGGTGGAGCAGGTCCTGCGTGATGGCCGCCACGGCCGCCTTGGAAGGTAGCTGGGCAGCTCCCAAATGGTTGATGGCGCCAAGCTCCGCGTAAGAACGGACCATCTCCTGGGTGAGTGGGTGATGAGTGCTCAAACGGAAAGAATAGGGGAAACCGCTTTCCGGGGCAATCGGGCGAGGGCGGCGTTTTTGTTGGGCGGAAAGCCCTTCCGGTGGCTCAATCGGGGGATGAAACCCGAGGTCGTCACCCCACAGACCCTTCCTCCAGCCTCCCCAAAGACCAAAAGATACGGTGTCCTTGGTTTCCCCGTGGCTCACTCCCTTTCCCCCGCCATGCAGGAAGCGGGATTCCGCGCTTTGGGCATCGCGGCGGAATATTTTCGCGTTGAAGTTGGATCTGCCGACCTGGCG
>JBEANM010000225.1:0-3150 GCA_041165425.1 Verrucomicrobiota bacterium | reverse complement strand
GCCCGCAAGGGTTGGATCGGGCTGGCGCATGACGGGGACGCCGACCGGTTGGTGCTGGTGGATGAAGAGGGAGAGCGCGTCGACGGCGATGAGGTGATCGCGATGGCGGCGGTCGATGCACTGGAGCGGGGGGCGCTGCCCGGGAAGACGGTGGTGGCCACGGTGATGAGCAATCTTGGGCTAGATGAGGCGATGGCGGCCAAGGGGGGAAAAGTGAAGCGGACACCGGTGGGAGACCGGTATGTGGCGGCGGCGATGCGGGAAGGGGGATTCACGGTAGGGGGGGAGGCATCGGGGCATCTGCTGTTCACGGATATTTCCCCGGCGGGGGACGGGCTGCTATCCGCCCTGAAGATTTTGGATCTGATGAAGCGGAAGGGGCAGCCGCTGAGCCAGCTGCGCCAAGTGATGAAGAGATATCCGCAAAAACTGGTCAACCTCAAGGTCAGGCACAAGCCGGCCTGGGAGAGCGTGCCCCCATTGGCGGCGGCGGTGCGGGAGATGGAGAAGTTTCTCGGCCGCCAGGGACGGATTCTCCTGCGCTATTCGGGGACGGAGCCAAAGGTGCGAAAGGTGCAGGAACGGCTGGTACCGGTCTTGCGCGAACATCTGGGAGAATAAAATGAGCGAGAATGCACTGGATCAGCTGAAGAAGTTCACCACGGTGGTGGCGGACACGGGCGATTTTGCCTCCATGAAGCAGTACGCGCCGCAGGATGCGACGACCAATCCCACCCTGATCGAGAAGGCGGTGGAAATGCCGGCCTACCAGCCCCTGCTGGAGAAAGCGGTGGCCGAGGGGAAGAGCGGGGCGGGATCCAAGGAAGAGCGAGCCCGGGCGATCATCGACCGGTTGTTGATCCTGTTTGGTTGCGAAATTTTGAAAATCGTCCCGGGTCGGGTCTCGACCGAGGTGGACGCACGTTTGTCCTTTGACGTGGAGGGGACGGTCGCCAAGGCACGGCATCTGATCGACCTGTACAAGGCGGCCGGGATTCCCAAGGAACGCGTGCTGATCAAGATCGCCTCCACGTGGGAGGGGGCGGAGGCCGCGCGGGTTCTGCAAAAGGAGGGGATCCACTGCAACCTGACGCTGTTGTTTTCGTTACCGCAAGCGGTGGCGTGCGCCGAGGCGGGGGCGAAGCTGATCTCGCCGTTTGTGGGGCGGATCTATGACTGGTTCAAAAAGAGCACCGGGAAGGAGTACAAGGGCGCAGAGGATCCCGGCGTGCAGTCGGTAAAGACCATCTATGCCTACTACAAAAAGTACGGCTACAAGACGGAGGTGATGGGAGCGAGCTTCCGGAACATGGGGCAGATTGTGGAGTTGGCCGGGTGCGATCTGCTGACGATCAGCCCGGGCCTGTTGGGAGAGCTGAAGGCGTCGACCGGGAAGATCGAGCGGAAGCTGGATGAAGCGGCAGCGAAGAAGGATCCGATCCAGAAGATTCCCAACGATGAGAAGACCTTCCGGTTCCTGCTGAACGAGGATGCCATGGCAACGGAGAAGCTGGCGGAGGGGATCCGCCTGTTTGCGGCGGATATTGTGAAATTGGAGAAGAAGATTTTAGCGAAAATCTGAGCCGGTCGTTTACGTTTAAGTTTACGTTTGCGGGAATCGCGGCGGAGCGGTGAGTGATGAAGGGGGCGGGGTGGTTTCAGGGGCAGTTACCCAAGCAAACTGGAAAAATTCATATTGTCAGCGGTAAGGAGGGAAATCGGCTTATATAAGCAAACTGGCCTAAAAAAATTTGGAGGTATATGCAAATCAACGTATTACATATGCGTGATGCAAGCGAATACTCTGCGACTTCTGCCTCTTTTCGCCTTTTTGGCGGGGGGGACCGGTTGGGCGAATGGGGTTGGAAATGACCCCTATTCGGCGGGGCGTTATTATTCCTCCCCGCAGAAGTTTATTGGGGAGAGGGTCAAGGTCCGGATCTTTAAAATCGAGCCCCAGCCGAAGCTGACCGCGGTCGATCTGGGCTATGTCTGGTTCCAGGCTCACACCAGCCGGGAAGGGGCGGAGTCCTCCAAGATTCAAGTCCGGGTCGAGCAGGAGGAGGCGGAAAAGTTCTCGCGAAATTTCCAGACCGAGAGCCGGACGGGTCGGGTGGTGGACGGGATTTTTTCCAGCCGTTCGGCGAGCACCCTTTCCCCGGAGATCGCCACCCAGATCTCCTTCTTTTTGACGGTGGGGCCGAGGGCGGAGCTCGGTCAGGAGACCGGAGAGACGATTAGCGGAAGCCTGGTGGTGGCACCTGCCGCCAAGAAAATCGAAACAGTCGCCACCGCCGCCGGTTCGGCCGAGGAGCCGAAACCAGCCGCGTTTGTCGGGCCGAAACTGATTTTGGTACGGAGCGGAAGCGTGGCCACCCTGCAGTTGCGGGAGGCACCGAAGGTGGGGATGTGCTGGAGGTGTTGGGTCATGACGGTTCGCTTCAAACGGTGATTGGCAAAAGCAGCGTGTTGGCGGTGTTGCCGGCGCCCGTGGCGGAAGCCAGTCGGGAGAAGGCGAAAAAAGCCGTGGAACTTTACGAAGAGGTAATGGAACGGCATCCGGAGGCGGAAACGCTGCTAGCGGACGCGCATAGGAGATGGAAGGAGTTAGCACAAAGAGCCTTGGTAGCGGCGAATTGGTAACTTAGTGGAAGGTGGAAGGTTTTAGGTGGAAAAAAACCGTCCAAAAGGAATCCAAAACTTCATTCCACCTCCCGCCTAAAGCCTCCCGCGAAACTTGGCAGAATCTACTTCGACAAAAGCTGCCTGAGAACAAACGGGAGAATGCCGCCGTGGAGGTAGTATTCAACCTCGATGGGGGTATCAAGCCGGCTGGTAACGGGGATTTTCTCGGTTTTTCCGTCCGCCCGTTTCACCACAAGGGCAAGGGTTTCGCGGGGTTTGGGCGGTGAGCTGAGTCCCTCCAGGGCATAGGTCTCGGTGCCATCGAGCTTAAGAGTCTGGGCATTGACGCCCTCCGCGAAGGTGCAGGGAAGAACGCCCATGCCGACCAGATTGGAGCGGTGGATCCGCTCAAATGTTTCGGCCACTACGGCCTGCACCCCGAGGAGACGCGTGCCTTTGGCCGCCCAGTCGCGGGAACTGCCGGTGCCGTACTCCTTGCCGGCGAGAATGATGAGGGGCACGCCG
>JBEANM010000224.1:0-2960 GCA_041165425.1 Verrucomicrobiota bacterium | reverse complement strand
CCGGATCACCTCCATCTCGCGGAGTTCGACGGCGGGGACATTCCGCCGGAGGTGTTTCAGTCCTATGTGGGGGTGGAGCGCCATGGAGGACGGGCGAACTACCTGTTTCTTGACGGGCATGTGGAGTCCCTGACCTGGAGCCAGGTAAAAACGCTGATCAACCAACCCGGGGCCCGATTCATCGACCCCAAAAAATAACCTGAAAGGAAAAACTTTATGAAACCATCCATCTTCCAAAGCCTAATGATTCTTCTGACTGCTTCTGTCTCCCATGGTCACATCTCCTATGTGAGTCGGGACTTGGGGAGCTTCAACCCGATCGTGGCCAGCTCCGTCACTCTTTCCAGCAACACGGTGAGCAGTGACTTTGGCTGGGCTAGCGGCAAAGACGCGAACGGGGGTGACAGCCATAAGCTGCGGGCCTTTAAGTTTAGCGTGAGCTCTGCGGGAGCCGTCACCTTTCGGGCGCAGGGCCTATCCTTCGACCGGAGCGGAGTGCCGATCGGGGCCTTGGCCCTGCCGGCTTTTTCGGTTTACCGGGGGTTGGCCCACGAGAGTCCGGCGCTGGGGGATCACGACTCCAGCGTAATCAGCGCCCTGTACAACGACACCACTTACGGGGCCGGGAACTGGCAGGGAAGTTTCCGGGCTTTGGGGGATTGGAAGATCGGAAATGATGACGGCGTGACCTTTGCCGATCTGTCCTCCTTTACCTACATCGGCCACGCGGTGGACGGTGAGGGTAGTGATCTGGGCGGTGGGGTGGATGGAATGGTGGTGCAGACCCTGAACCTGGATCCGGGCAGTTACTCAATCTTCGTCGGCGGTGCCCGGTATTACGATCTGCTCAACACCGGAGGGGATTCCTCGTCGTTCGGGTTTCTCCTCACCGCAAGCACGATTCCGGAGCCTTCGACGGGTGTGCTGTTCGGAGCTGGGTTGGTGGCGTGGATGCTGAAGCGAAGGCGGGGGTGAGTTGTGGAAAGGAGCAGCCGGGAGGTTTATTTCTTTCGTCGGGCGGGATGGCCATTTCCTGCATGGCGGAGACGATGATGCCGATAAAGAGGTTCAAGACGGTGAAGGTGGTGATGATAATGAACGGCACGAAAAAAAGCGGGGCCCACGGATAGGGCTCCATAATGGCGCGGGCGATGTCTGCCCAACCCTCAAGCGTGAGAATCTGGAAAAGGGAAAAAAGACTGCCGCCAAGCGAACCGAACCATGCCGGGAACTTTTCGCCAAACAGGTTCGTGGCCAAGACGGCCGAGGTGTAGAGAAACACCGCCATGAGGAGCATGACCCCGCTCAGACCCGGTATGGAGTGGAGAAAAGCGGCCACCACCCGTCGCAGGGCGGGCACCACGGTGAGCAGGCGCATGACCCGGAGGACGCGGAGGGAGCGGAGCACGGCCCACGGGCCGGCGCCGGGCACCAGGGCGATAGCCACGACCGCAAAGTCGAAAAGGTTCCAACCGCTTTTCCAGAAGGCGAGACGGTAGGCCAGGAGGCGAGAGAGGATCTCCGCGCAGAAAATCACCAGGCAGAGCTTGTCGAGAAACAGTAGCGTGTGCCCGTGACGGGCCATGAGGCCGCGGTCGGTTTCCAGTCCAAGGATCAGAGCGTTGATGAGGATGACTCCGACGATGAGATGCTGGATGCAGCAGGATTCGATCCATTCGGCTAGGCGTAGCCGCCATGGTTCGATGCCGCGGCATTTTTTCAGGTCGAGAAGGCTCTGTTCGGACATGCAGATGGAGATCGTAGATTTGGGCTAAGAAGAGTCAATGGACAGCGGTGAAAAGCAGGACTTTTAGGAGATAGGAGATGGGAGTGATTAGAATAAAGATAAAGATGAAGATTAAGTAAGCTTGAACAGAGAATCTTTGGGTAGTTCGGGTTCGACGGGGAATTTGAGGAGGAAGTCTTCGGGGGCGGGGAGGAGGAGGGAAGTGCCGCCTTGCAAAAGCCAATGCTCGGTTTGGTCGGGGGAGAGGAGGACGGGCATGCGGCTGTGAACGGAGTTGACGAGTTGATTGGGTGCACAGGTGAGGATCGTGAAAGTTTCCCATGGGCCATCGGGGGAGCTCCAGCGGTCCCAGAGCCCAGCCATGCAAAAGGATTCATGTTCCGGCCGCTCGAATCGCCACGGGATTTTGTGGCGGCCCCGGGTTTCCCATTCGAAAAAGGAGTCGGCCGGGATCAGACAGCGGCGGTGGAGGAAGGAGTCGCGAAAGGCCGGCTTTTCCGCAACGGTTTCGGATCGGGCGTTGATGCACTGGAGGCCGATCTTTGGATCCTTGGCCCAGGAGGGAATCAGGCCCCAGCGAAGTTCGGCGACCTCTAGGTCCGAGGAGCCAGCCCGGAGGATGGAGGCGCGGTCGGTGGGCCGGATGACGGGCTGGGGCTCGGCCGGGATGGAAACCTCCTTTTTCCCGACTTTGGTCTTTTTATTTTTACGAGAATATTTAGAGCACATGGTCGGCAGTTGAAGATTAAGAGGAAGAAGAGAAAAAGCTACAGGGTTGGTGTGAAGGGGCAGGCGGGAGGCGCTTCGTTTACGATTACGTTTGGCCCCCTCAGACCTGCCCCCGCCTATCCTTATTTCTGCGTCCCGCGATTGCGGGGATCCGCTTACGCGGGGGGATTTAGGTTTACAAAAGTTTTAGGATTACGGCTGGTAGCGGAGAAGCCGGAGGGCGTTGGCGGTGAGAACGACGCAGGATAAAGCCATCGAAGCAGCTGCCCAGACGGGAGAAAGTGCCCAACCGGAGAGAGGCAGAAAGAGACCGGCGGCGGCGGGGAGGGCAAAGAGGTTGTAGCCAAAGGCCCAGGCCAGATTCTGCCAAATGGTGCGGACGGTAGCCCGACCCAAGAGAAAGGCGCGGGCCACGCCGGCCAGATCGCCTTTCAGCACCACCACGGCGGAGGCCTCCTTCGCGGCATCGGTCCCGCTCCCGAGC
>JBEANM010000223.1:0-3267 GCA_041165425.1 Verrucomicrobiota bacterium | reverse complement strand
CAAGGGAGGAGCCTAAAACAGCCTCGTCTAGGTGGAAAGAGCGGTTTGCAGGGAGGGTTAGGGATATTTAGTATAAATCTATGAGCCAAGAGACCACGGTACGTCCTGAACTTTACGTCAAAATTTGCATGGCACTGGCAGCGGTGAGCCTGATCACCATCGCTGTTTGTCAGGTGATCCTCGTGACCCGACCGCCGCAGCAGCCGATAATGCGGCGGCCGGTGGTGCCGATGGAAAACCGGATGATGCAGCAAGGCCAACCTCCCTTGCCACCGGGTATGATGCCCCCAGGGGTTCCGCAGGGTCAGGGGATGCCGGAGGGGATGATGCGACCGCCGCAGGGCGCTCCCTCTGGACAGGTCCCCGAAAAGCCGGTCAAAAAGTAACCCCCGGCGTTGCCCCGGCTGAGGGGTGTCGCTAGACCTATCCGATGGCCGGGAAGTACAAAGTTTTTGTCACGGATGGGGTATCGCCCAGTGGGGTCGATGTGCTCAAGGCTTGTCCGCAGATCGAGGTCGTCGAAAGCCCCACGCTCAAAGAGAAGGAGCTCATGGAAAAGCTCAAGGGTTGTGATGCCCTCGTGGTCCGAAGCCAGACCCAAGTCAGTCAGGCGGTGCTGCAAGCCTGCCCATCGATTCGGGCTGTGGGCCGTGCTGGGGTGGGGGTGGACAATGTGGATGTGGACGCCGCCACGGAGCGGGGGGTGGTGGTGATGAACACCCCGGCCGGCAATACCATCAGCACCGCGGAACAGGCCTTCACGCTGTTACTGGGCTTGGCCCGGCATCTCCCGCAGGCCCATGCCTCCATGGCCGCCGGGCAATGGGACCGGAAAAGTTTTCAGGGCACGGAGTTGAACGGGAAAACCCTCGGTATCCTCGGGATGGGCCGGATCGGCGGGGAGGTGGCGCGCCGCGCCATCGCTTTCGGGATGCGGGTGATGGCGTACGACCCATATCTGTCTGTGGCCAAGGCGAGGAGCCTTCAGGTGGAGTTGATCGACCGGATCGATGATCTTTTGCCGCATTGCGACTTTCTCACTCTCCATCTGCCGATGACGGATGAAACCAAGGGAATCCTGAGCGAAGAAAAGCTGAAGCTGTGCCGCAAGGGGGTGAAGATCGTGAACTGCGCACGCGGGGGGTTGATTGCCGAGTCGGTCCTGCTGAAGGCGCTCGAATCCGGTCAGATCGGTGGGGCCGCGCTGGATGTCTTTGAAGAGGAGCCGCTGTTGCCCGACCACCCGCTGCGCAAGGCCAAGAAGATCATCCTCACCCCCCATCTGGGTGCTTCCACCGCGGAAGCGCAAGAGAGCGTCGGCATCGAGATCGCTGAGGCGATCCGGGATTATCTGACCGAGGGTGCGGTGCGCAATGCGGTGAACATTCCCAGCGTGGATGCACGGACGATGGCCAAGCTGCGGCCGCAGATTGATTTTGGTTTTCGCCTGGGACGTCTGCTTTCGCAGATCGCTCCGGCCCGGTGCGATCGGTTGAGCATCAGCTATGCCGGCAAGATCGGGGAGGAGGAGACGACTCCGATCACCCGCAGTATTCTCAAGGGTTTTCTCTTCGGGGCCGGAGGGAGAGAAGTGAATGAGGTGAATGCGCCGAAGATGGCGGTGAACCTCGGGCTAAAGGTCAGTGAAAGCAAGCAGGCGGAGCCGGGTGAGTACGCAGAGCTGATTTCTGTCCGCGCCGGGCAGGACAGCCAAGAGGCAGAGGTAAGCGGTACTTTTTTCGGTACCAGCCCGCATATCGTCCGGATCAACGACCAGTGGATGGAAGCGCGGCCGGAGGGTTATCTGCTGCTGATGGAAAACAAGGGAGCATGACGTTGAGCCGGAGTGCGCCGGGGTCCAAGGCCCTAAGCGTGTTGAATCTGGATTCCGAGCCCGGAGAGGCGGTTTTGAAGGAGATGCTGGCAGACAAGGACATAACGGCGGTGCGGGTGGTGAAGATTTAGTTTTAAGAAGGCTTTTTTCAGGCGGCCTCTCTTATCGTTTAGGTTTGCAGTTACCTTTGCGGAAAAGACGGTATGACCGTTATTCGCAGAGAGTTATCAAGATATCCGTCCTTGTTCAAAGTCGTTGATCATCAATACTTGCAGTAGGTGAAAGACATATTTCTTCCAAAGTTGTTCACATCGTGGTTCTGGGGTTGTCCGCACCCGTTCAGATGAAATTGGAAAGATTTTCAGGAAGTCGGGAGGAGATGGCCCGGAAAGTGGCTGAAGCTTTGGCAGGTCTCTACGAGGAGGCCCTGCCGGATGCCAAACCATCTCGTTATTCCGGAGGTCGGAAAGCAGCGTGGGCAGTTTTGGAAAAATTTTCGGTGCAGGGATATGCCGGCACCCGAAATAAGCTGCACGGAAATGTATCCCGGCTTTCCTTTTATATCCGGCACGGAGTGCTGGGACTGCGGGAGGTGGCGGAGACTATTCGGGAGCGTTTCGGGGAGTCGTATGATGCCGCCAAGTTGGGGAAGGGTTTATCCGAGGAGTTGCCGGAGGACATTCGCCAGGGCCGGACGGGGTTGGTTTGCATGGATGAGACGGTGCGGGAGTTGGTGGAGACGGGGTATCTGCACAACCATGCCCGGATGTGGTTTGCCTCCTTCGTGATTCATTTTCGGAAGCTGAGTTGGAAGGCGGGGGAGAGGTTCTTTTATCGGCATTTGTTGGATGGGGATCCGGCCAGTAATGCGCTTTCGTGGCAATGGGTGGCCTCGACGTTCAGCCATCGGCCGTATCTTTTCAACCAAGAGAATGTGCAGGAGAACGGGGGAAAGAAATGGTGTGAACGGTGTGAGGCGAAGTGCCCGTTCGCCGCAACTTATCCCGAGCTCGAGCGGAGGCTCTTTTCCGCATGAAGACGCTGGTGTGGCTCCATGGGGATTCGCTTTCGGAGAGGGATCCTGCCGCGTTGAAACATCCTGAGGCGGTGCGGGTCTTTGTCTTTGACCGGCCTTTTCTGGAAAAGGCCCAACTGAGCTTTAAGCGAATTTTTTTCCTCTACGAATGTGCCACGGAGGCGGCCCAGGAGATCCGGGTGGGGGAGACGGGGGAGGAGTTGCGGGCGGCACTGCAGGAGCAGGGGGCAGGGAGGTTGGCGGTGACGGAGTCAGTCTCCCCCCGCTGGAAAGAGTTGGTGGCGGAGTTGGGCAAGGGCGTGGAGGTGGAGGTGGTGCCGGCGGTGGATCTGGTAACGGTGCCGAGGCACTACGAGGCAAAAAGATTTACCCCTTTTTGGAAAAAGTTCGGGAAGGA
>JBEANM010000222.1:0-2573 GCA_041165425.1 Verrucomicrobiota bacterium | reverse complement strand
GCCGCCGGGTCTGACCGGATGGGCCCAGGTGAATTTTCCCTATGGATCGAGCGTGGAGGATACGCGGGAAAAACTGCGGTATGACCTATTCTATATCCGAAACCACTCCTTCCTTCTGGATTTTCAGATCGTGTTAAAGACGGTGTACGTGGTTTTAGCAAAAGTCGGAGGAAAGTAAGCTGAGGGGTTCCTGGGTGTATGGACCAGCATCCTTTCTAGAAATTTCATTCTTCGGAAATTCAACTCTCTGTAGGGCCCCGCTTTGGCCCCCGAAAACCCACCCCTGCCTATTCTGGCTAGCGCCTCCGGCGATTTTCGGAATGCGCTTTGCGCGGGAATTGTCGGGGCCGCGGACGCGGCGGAGCGCGTCCCTACAGAAGGTTCAGCCGTGGGAAGCTCGAGTCGGTTTGATCGAGGTATCTCTAAGCCTCATGGCAATGCTTCGAGGACGAGGCCAGGGGTAAGAATTTCGGGAAGCAGGGCGGGCGCGGAGCCGTCGGGGCGGAGCAGTACGTAGGTGGGAACGCCTTCGCGACCGTACTTTTGCAAAGCGGCGGAGATGGCGGGGTCGCGGCGGGTCCAGTCGGCCACGAGGAAGGCGATATTTTTCTCGCGGAAGGCGGCTTGGATTTCGGGTTTGGAAAGCACGACCCGTTCGTTGACCTGACAGGTGAGGCACCAAGCGGCGGTGAAGTCGATGAAGACGGTGCGGCCGGCGGCCAGTTGGCGGGCTACTTCCGTTTCCGACCAGGGGAGCCTGTCCGGATGGTGCAAAACCAGGTCGGTGGAGGCGGTCTTGAGAGCGGTGGCAGGAACCACCGCCGCAAGAAGAACCAGGGCTAGGCCCCCCCAGCGGAGTTCGGCTTTGGGAGGAAAGGCACGTTGACTCCGACCGTAGATGAAAAGTCCGGCCGCCAGATTTGCACCCCCTACCAATAAAATCCAGATGGCGGCGGATCCGGAAATGCGAAAGAGAACCCAGGCCAGCCAGCCGACGGCCAGAAGCATGGGCAGAGCCAGAAGTTTCTTCAGGGAATTCATCCAGGCGCCGGGCTTGGGGAGAAAGGAAAGAAGCGCCGGGAAGAGGGAAAGAATCAGGATGGGAAGCGCGAAGCCCAAGGCGAGGGCGGTGAAGACGGCGAGGGTGCCGATGGCTGGCAGGGCAAAAGCGGCGGCGAGGGCGACCCCCATGAAAGGGGCGGTGCAGGGAGAGGCGACGGCGACGGCAAGAAGGCCGGAGGCAAAGGATCCGGTCCAGCCTTGGCGTGGGCCTTTGCCGGCGAGGTTGCCGAGCAGGACGTTGAATTCAAAAAAGCCCAGGAGATTCAGGGAAAGGGCAAAGAGGAGGGCGAGCAGCAGCCAAACCACCGGGGGTGACTGGAGTTGGAATCCCCAGCCAAGAGCCTGACCCGAGGCCCGAAGAAAGATCAGGAGGGCCGCCAAAGCCAACAGGGAGAGAATCACGCCAGCGGTGTAGGCAAGGCCCTCCGTACGGGCTGAGCTGCGGCTTTCGCCCGAGAGTTGGACCAGATGAAGGGCCTTGAGGGAAAGAACCGGAAAAACGCACGGCATGACGTTGAGGATCAGTCCTCCGAGAAAGGCAAACAGGAACGTTAGGGGAAGGTGGAAAGTGGGAGGGGCAGGAGATTTTAAAGGAATGGAGATTTCGAGGGCACGGTGACCGTCCGCGTCCCAGGCTTTTTCGGCGACAAGGATACCGGAGAGCGTATCGGGGAGTTGGGCATCTTTCTTGAGAGGAATCCGAAGGAGTTGACGGCCGCCGTTCTGTTTCGATTGGGCAGGTTGGAACTCGTCGACGTAATCGCTTTCATCGGGGAAAAACGTTAGCGCTCCGGTCTCAGGTGCGTGATCGACCGCCAGTTCCAGAATTCGGTCTTTGGATTTGGCCCGGACGAGGATGGAAGGAATCCGGACGGGTATCTCGCGGCGGATTTCATCGAAAAGGCCCTGAAGATCGATGTTGTCCTTGGGCGAGGCGGGCACCGTGAGATCGAGGCTGGCTTTTCCGGGGAGACAGATTTCCTTGCAAACGAGCCACTCGAGATCCACCGCAATCGGCAGTTTCTTGGGCAGAATCAAATCAGAGGGAGGGGTGATTTCCGCCAGCAGGACGGTCTCCGTCTCATAGCCGTAACTGACCAGAGGGGGGGCGAGGATTTTTTCCGGAAAAGGAAAATGCAAGGGACCGGCGGTGTAGCCTTGGGGCAATCTCCAGTTGACGGAGGGGGCCATGCCGGAGTCGCCGGGATTTTTCCAGTAGATGTGCCAACCGGGCTCGGGCCGGAAGCGCAGGCCGACGGTAAAGGGCCGGCCAGGTAAGTAAGGCTTGGGTTCGGCGATGAGATCGACCGTCAGCTGGGCATCCTTGAAAAGCGGGGCGGCCGATACCGGGCTGATGCCAAGGCAGACCAGCAGCGCCAAAAGCATGGCAGGCAGGGTTGGGCAGACCATTAGGTTAGGTTAATCTTCTTTTGGGCCATGGAAAACGTTTCCGCCGACCTGACCAAGCAGTTGCGCGATCTGCCGCACCGGCCCGGGGTGTATCTTTTTCG
>JBEANM010000221.1:0-2555 GCA_041165425.1 Verrucomicrobiota bacterium | reverse complement strand
CCGCTGTGATTCGGCCCCGTCAGACAGCCGCCCCGCAAGCAGCAGGTTTTCATCCCGAAATAGCGACCGTACTCCTGCACCATGATGTCCGCGGCCACCTTGGAGGCCCCGAAGAGCGAATGTTTGCTGGCGTCGATCGAGAAGGTCTCGGCAATCCCATCCTTGTAGGCCGGGTCGTTGTAGTCCCAGCGGGTTTCCAGCTCCTTCAGTTTGATGAAGTTTGGCCGGTCCCCGTAGACCTTGTTGGTCGACATGTGGGCGAAGGGGCTCTCCGGGCAGGCGCGGCGGGCGGCCTCGAGCAGGTTGAGCGTGCCGACGGCATTGACGTCGAAATCGTCAAAGGGACGCGAAGCGGCGAGGTCGTGGCTGGGCTGGGCGGCGGTATGGACGATGGCGGAGGGCTTAAGCTTGGCGATGAACTGCAGAACGGCCTCGCGATCGCGAATGTCCAGCTCATGGTGCTTGAAGTATTTGAAACCCTTTTCGAGCCGCTGCTGGTTCCAGCGGGTGTCACCGCCAGGACCGAAGAAGTCGGCCCGCTGGTTGTTGTCGACCCCGTGCACCTCCGCCCCCTGCCCAGCGAAGTAGCTGACGACTTCAGAGCCGATCAGGCCGGAGGATCCTGTAACGAGTAGTTTCATCCTAAAACAGTTCGTTTACGTGTTACGTTTACCTTTACGAAATCGTCTTTTCCCGAGTGTCGGCGCGTAAACGTAATCGTAAGCGTAAACGACAAAAACTATGCCGGCTTACCGATCGCAAACACTTTAAAGCCCATCTCCTTCAGCTTCGCATGCGGCAGGATATTGCGGCCGTCGAAAACAAATGCGGGCTTGTACATTCCCTCGTGAACTTTTTTGAAGTCGAGCGCCTTAAACTCGTCCCACTCCGTCAGAACGGCGACCGCGTGGGCTCCCTGACAGGCTTCAAGGGCACTTTTGACCACCACGAGGTTTGAATTTTTCTCGGAGCCAAGCACATCCTGGCGGATCTGGGCCTCGGGCACGCGGGGATCATAGACGACGACCTTAGCTCCTTCCTTGAGGAGGCTGCGGCAGACTGCAATGGCGGCGGTTTCACGCGTGTCATTGGTGTCCTTTTTGAAGGCAAAGCCGAGGACGGCAATATGCTTCCCGGTAACGGTGCTGAACAGGTCGTTGACGATCCGCGCCGAGAAACGTGACTTCTGCCAATCGTTCATCTTCACCACTGACTCCCAATAAGCCGCCACCTCAGGCAACCCGAAGTGCTCACACAAATAGACAAGGTCGAGAATGTCTTTCTGGAAGCACGAACCCCCAAAGCCGACCGAGGCCTTGAGAAACTTCGAGCCGATCCGGGAGTCGGAACCGATGGCTCTTGCCACCTCATCCACATCCGCGCCCGTGGCCTCGCAAAGACCTGAAATGGCGTTAATGGAAGAGATGCGCTGGGCGAGGAAGGCGTTGGCGACAAGCTTGGAGAGCTCGGACGACCAGAGGTTCGTGGTGAGGATCTTATCCCGCGGAACCCAACGGGAGTAGATGGAGGCCACCTTCTCGACGGCAGCGAGGCCCTCGGGGGTCTGCTCACCGCCGATGAGGACGCGGTCGGGATTCTCGAGATCGGCCACCGCGGTACCCTCGGCCAGGAACTCGGGGTTGGAGAGAACCTGGAAGGTGCCGTTTTTCGAGTTGGAACGGAGAATGGTGAGCATCGAAGAGGCCGTGCGAACGGGAATCGTGCTTTTTTCAACGATGATCTTTGGCCCCTCGGAAACCTCGGCAATCATCCGGGCAGCCGCTTCGATATATTTCAGGTCGGCGGCCCGGCCCGCCCCCACTCCCTGGGTCTTGGTTGGCGTTCCCACACAGACGAAAATAATGTCCGCCGACTTGATCGCCCCCTTCACGTCGGTGGTGAAGTGCAGATTTTTCCCGCGGGCCTTGCTCATACACGGGGAGCGGCCCCTGGTTCCAGGCGGCGATGCGGGATTCATTGGGATCGGTGACCGTGACCTGGATGTCCGGGCACTTGGCGGCGATCATGGCCATGGTGGGGCCGCCGACGTAGCCGGCGCCGAGGCAGCAGATGCGGGTTTGAGCCATTAGAAGATTAAACCAAAAAAGGTGGGTTTCGGCTAGGAGCCCGCGGCGATCTGCCGGAGGGCCTCCGCGTAAGCGTTTTTACCGATCGCGTCCGCGAGGGCGCGGAGTTGGGCGGCATCGATCCAGCCTTTGCGGAAAGTGACCTCCTCGGGCGAGCCGATGAGCATGCCCGTCCGGGTCTGAACCGTCTGAACAAACTGGGCGGCCTGGAGAAGGCCCTCCGCGGTCCCGGTATCGAGCCAGGCGGAACCGCGGCCGAACCGCTCACCGTGCAGGGAACCGTCCTTCATGTAGCCGCGGCTGAGATCGGTGATCTCCAGCTCCCCGCGGGCGGAGGGCTTGAGGGTTTTGGCAAATTCCACGGCACGCCCGTCGTAGAAGTAGAGACCGCAGTTGGCCCAATGAGACTTGGGTTTCACGGGCTTCTCCTCAATGGAGGTCACCTTGTCGTTGGCATCGAACGTGAGG
>JBEANM010000220.1:0-2985 GCA_041165425.1 Verrucomicrobiota bacterium | reverse complement strand
CCTCCTTTTGATCCAACACCGTCGTTACCCGCGGAATGTTTCCCAGCGGGCCAAGCGGGTGATCGATGAGGTGGGGGGCAAATTGTTTGGGGTGATTCTGAATAACGTTAATATCAAGACCGACGACAACTATTATTACTATGCCGGCTACTCCAGTTCTTACTATGGCTATCGAAAGCGGACGCCCCGGGGCCGAACCCCCAAAAGCGCTCCGGCGGCAGGAGCGGCAACGCCGGACGCCAGCCCCGGCTTCTCCTATGAGACATCTTCAGAAGTTGCCTCAGAGGAGCAGGCTGCTCCCGAGCCAGTCATCTATCGGAAGCCTCCGCCAAACCACTCTGAAGACCGCTTCTAGTATGGTGGCTCGTTCTCGGTTTTTGTTTTTCTGGCTAGGGTTTCAGTTTCTGGGCGGCGTCCTGGTAGCGCAGAGCTTAAATCTGGGTGGCGGAAGTGAGTCTGCTTTTACGTCGACCCAGTCTTCCGAGGCCGCACCGGATCCTATGGGTGGCAGTTCTGCTGGGACCGGCGTGTCACCAAACCTAGGAGCCATTGACATCAGCGATCTCCTCAGGGGAGGGGACACCCTCATCATTCGCCTGACGGGAGTTCCCCAAGCGGATCAGGGAATTTTCGAGGTAAAGGTCGATGAAAGCGGAAAAGTTTCCATGCCTTACATTGGTAATGTCACAGCAGCTAACCTGACTACCGTGCAGCTTAAAAAGGCAATCGAGGACAACTACATTCAGCAGGAAATTTTTACGAATCCCAATGTCACCGTGGATCTGAAAGAGCAACGATTTGTGGATGTCACAGGCGAGGTACGCATGCCTCAGCGCGTTCCTTACACGAAAGATCTGACGGCTCTGGGGGCGGTAGCGGCCTGTGGTGGGTTCACGGATTTTGATTCACGTCGATCGGAGTATTTTCTGACCCCGCGGATTGGTCTTTTTGGGGGATCCTTCGACCCTTTTCATCTCGGACACTTTTTAATCGCCCGTGCCGCACAGGAGAAATTCAATCTGGATGAAGTTTATTTCATTCCCTGCAGCCATTCTCCCTTGAAAAACCGTCGACCGGTGGCTGGGGATCTGGCACGGCTCACCATGCTGCAACGCGGACTGCGAGGCCAAGTGTGGGCCCGGCTTTCGGACTGGGAAATTCGTCGCAAAACAGTTTCCTACACGGTTGATACGGCGAAGGAGTGGGCCCGAAGATTTCCCAAGGCGGTTTTGTTTTGGATCATGGGATCTGATCAGTGGGAAGTCTTGGCCTTCTGGAAGGAGCCGCAGCAATTGCGAAGGCGATTGCGCTTTCTTGTGTTTCCCCGGCCAAAAAAGCCCCGGCCCCGCCGGGGCTTTTGGATGAGGGAAATACCTGTGCGCATTGACATTTCGGCTACCGACATACGAGAGCGGCTCCGTAAAAAACAATCCATTCACGGCATGGTTTTGCCGGAAGTGGAGAAAGCGCTCCGGCAGAAAAGGTGGTACCGGTGATTCTCGAGGGCAAGGAGTTGGCTCGTCGCTGCCGAGCCTTGGCCGACGACAAGAAAGCGGTCGACCCTGTTCTACTCGATTTGCAAGGGGTAGGTGGGCCCAGCGACTATTTCCTTATTGTATCCGGCGAAAGCGAACCCCATCTCAAGGCGATTGCTGGTGAGGTGGAACGGGGGATTCGTGAGGAGGCAGGGCGAAAACCCTTTCGGGTGTCCGGCAACTCCCCCAGCCAGTGGATGATCCTAGATTATGGGGATGTTTTGGTGCATATCATGCATACCCAAAAAAGGAAGTTTTACCGCCTAGAAGACCTTTGGGGCGATGCCGTCCGCTTAGACTCCTAAAAAATCACATCTCCTCAAGAGTGGAAATTCCAAGAAGGGAAAGCCCCTCCTTTAACACATCTCCCGTCAAGCCCACCAAGGTCAGACGGGAGTCCCTTAGGGCGGGCAACTGGAGTACCGGGCACACTTCAAAAAAGCGATGATACTGGGCGGCAAGTTCGTAGAGGTAGCCACAGAGATGATGAGGCTTGCGATCACTCGCGGCCAATTCCACGGCATCGCCAAAGCGCAAAAGAAGTCGCGCTAGAACTTCTTCTTCAGGCTGGGATAGTTTGACCGGGAAAGCGGGCTGTTCGGTTAGGCCCGCTTTTCGCAAAATGGATCGGGTTCGCACATAGGCATTCAAAATATAAGGGGCGGTATTCCCATCAAAGGCGAGGAGCTTTTCCCAGGTGAACACGTAGTCGAGGTTACGGTTCGGGAGTTGGTCGGCATATTTCAAGCTGGCGATGCCAAGCAGCTCCGCTTTCGTCTCTAATTCTGAAGGCGAGAGGTCGGGACGTTTGGCTTTTAAAATGTTCGCCGCCCGTTCTCGGGCTTCATTCAAGAGATCGACCAGCTTAAGGGGGGTTCCATCCCGGCTTTTGAGAGGTTTTCGGTCTGGACCTAAAATTGTGCCAAACCAGACGTGTTCTAAGCGAGCCCGACAACCGGCCCGTTCGGCGGTATGAAACAGCCAGCGGAAGTGGAGTTGTTGTCGAGCATCCGTGACATAAAGAATTCGATCGGCCTTAAGTTCCTTGGTGCGGTATTGGATGGCGGCCAAATCGGTTGTGGCATAGAGGAAGGCGCCATCTGACTTCCGAATCAGGTAGGGCTCCTCGGAAATGGTGGAATTTCGCACGACGACCGCTCCTTGGCTGACCTCGGCAATTTTTTGATCCAAAAGGCTCTGCACAACCCCGGGAAGGTCTTCGTGGTAGGCGCTTTCCCCGCGGACGGCATCAAAGGTAACACCTAGACGCTCGTAAATTTTACGGAAGTGTTCGGCAGACTTTTCGCAAAAGAGCCGCCAGTCCTGTAGCCGTTCTGGGTCTCCAGCCTGCAGAGCGGCTAACTCCGCCCGGGCCTGAGCCATTTTGGCAGGGTCTGATTCTGCTTCCTGATGGCCTTTTTTATAAAACTCTTCCAACTGGTCGATGGCG
>JBEANM010000219.1:0-3682 GCA_041165425.1 Verrucomicrobiota bacterium | reverse complement strand
TGCCCGGAAACCAACCGCTCCTTTGACGAACTGGACCCGCGGATGTTTTCTTTCAACAGTCCGCACGGCTGGTGTCCGGAGTGCCAGGGATACGGCACGGTTTTTGCCGAGCCGCCAAAATCGGATACGGAGGACGAGGCGGAAAAAGAACAGGAACTGGAGCTGGCCCGTGAGGAGTTGGAGGATGATCAACTTCTTCCCTGCCCCGCTTGCCACGGAGCCCGGCTGAATCCCGTATCCCGGGCCGTCCGTTTTGCCGGGAAGCCGGTCCCGGAAATTAACGCCATGTCCGTCCGGGATTTCGGAACCTTTTTTTCCAAGCTGCGCTTTTCCGGCCGGGAAGCCGCCATTGTGCGCGACATCCGCCCGGAAATTGAACAACGGCTTCACTTTCTCTGCCACGTCGGGCTCGAATATCTCCATCTCGACCGCTCCGCCCCCACCCTGTCGGGCGGGGAATCCCAGCGGATCCGGTTGGCCGCCCAGTTGGGCTCAAATTTACAGGGGGTCCTCTACGTCCTCGACGAACCCACCATCGGACTGCACCCGCGGGACAATGAAAAGCTGCTCGGGATCCTTAAAAACCTGCGCGGCCGCGGCAACTCCCTGGTGGTGGTGGAACACGACGAGGACACCATGCGGGCCGCCGACCATATTCTTGACCTCGGTCCCGGGGCCGGGGTGCACGGCGGGGAAATTGTCGCCCAAGGCACCTGGAAACAGATCGGCAGCCATGGCGCCTCCGCCACCGCCCATGGCGCCTCCGCCACCGCCCGCCTGCTGGGTTCCCCCATCCGGCATCCCGCCCGGGGCCAACGCCGGCCCATCCGTAAATCCGATCCTTGGCTGCGAATCAAAGGCGCTCACATTCGGACGATCCAAAACCTGCAACTGGAGCTACCCCTCCATCGGTTAATCGCGTTCTCCGGCGTCAGCGGTTCCGGCAAAAGCACCCTTCTCCACGAGATTCTTTGCCCCGCCGCAGCCAAAAAGAAGGCCAAGGGCGGTACGTGGAAATCTGTGACGGGAACCGAAACCATCGACCGGGTGGTGGAGGTCGACCAGTCCCCCATCGGCAAAACCCCGCGCTCCACGGTGGCCACCTATCTTGGCCTGATGGATGAGCTTCGCACTCTCTTCGCCGGTCTACCGGAAGCCAAGCAGTCCGGCTTTACCGCTTCCCACTTCTCTCACAATGCCGGACCGGGTCGTTGTCCGGCCTGCGACGGGGCCGGCACGGTTCGTATCCAGATGAACTTCCTTCCTCCCGCCGACGTCCGTTGTGAGGAGTGCGGCGGTCACCGCTGGAAACAGGAGATCCTGTCGATCCGCTACCGGGATAAATCCATCCATGAAGCCCTCAAACTTTCCGCCGAGCAGGCGGCTGAGTTTTTTTCTGCCCAACCGCGTCTGGCCACCCCCTGCCGCCTTCTCACCGAAACCGGTCTCGGCTACCTCCAGCTCGGCCAAACCAGCCCGACTCTTTCCGGCGGGGAGGCCCAGCGGTTGAAGCTGGTGACTGAGCTTGCTGCCGCCCAGATCGCCGCCGACCAAGCCCAAGCCAAGGGCCGCGCCCGCCGCCCCGCCCATCATCCATCATCTCTTTCTTTTGGAAGAACCGACGGTTGGCCTTCACCTCGCCGATGTCCGCCGCCTAATCGATCTCCTCCACCGGTTGGTCGAAACCGGCCACACGGTGGTGGTGATCGAGCACCACCTCGATGTCCTCGCGGAAGCGGACTACCTGATCGATCTGGGCCCAGAAAGTGGTGAAGCCGGTGGGGAAATCGTCGCGCAAGGAACCCCCGAACACGTGGCCACGTCCAAAATTTCCCGCACCGCCCCCTTTCTCCGTTCCCACCTCTCCCGCACCTCAAAACCTTAATCTCTCAACCCCCTCTGGACTCGCTTCTTTTCGGATTTTCGTTCATGGTACGGATTCCATGCTGAAGCGCGTTGGTATCATCACTTCCGGAGGTGACTCCCCCGGCATGAACCCCGCCATCCGGGCCATTGTCCGGACCGGAGTCAGTCTCGGCGTTGAGGTTGTGGGCATCCAGAACGGCTACCAGGGTATCTTCGACAAGGAGTTCATGCCTCTGGATACGGTGGAGGTTAGTGGTCGAATCCGGGACGCCGGCACGATCCTCTCCACCAGTCGCTGCCTCAAGTTTAAGGAGGAGTCGGCCCAGCAGGAGGCCATCGAGATCCTCAGAAAAGAAAATATCCAGGGTCTGATGGTTCTTGGCGGAGACGGTTCCCTTGCCGGGGCCGCCGCACTCTCCCGCCACGGCTACCGGGTGCTTGGTCTGCCCTGCTCCATCGATAACGACATTCCGGACACCGAGCTTTGCATCGGCACGGACACCTGTCTGAACACCGTGATCCACCTCATCGACATGGTTAAAGCCACTGCCGCCTCCCACAACCGCTGTTTCGTCATTGAAGTGATGGGTCGCAACCAAGGTTACCTCGCCCTGATGAGCGCCATCGCCTCCGGCTCCCAAGTCGCCGTGATTCCGGAATTCCGCTACGATCTGGAGAAGATTATCGACAACCTGACCCGCCGCCGGCTCCGTCGGCACAACAACAGCGTGGTCGTCGTGGCCGAGGGCGTCTGTGGCGGACAGGATTTCTTAAACCGTCTGCTGGCCGCAGCCGGCGACCGCTTGGAACAGGAAGTTCGCCTCACCGTTCTCGGTCACGTCCAACGCGGCGGATCCCCCAGTTTTGCCGACCGCTATCTGGCGAGCCGAATGGGGGAGTTTGCCATGCTTGCCATGAATCAGGGTGAACACGGCTCCATGGTAGGACTGATCCGCAACCGGATGAATTTGACCGATCTACAAACTCTGGCTGGTCGCCGCCCCCCTCTCCCCGCAGATGCCATCCGCCTCGCCCGCAACTTAGGAATGGAAATCGGCATCCCCTCCGAACCCTAAATTTATTTTTCTGTAGGGCCGCGCTCCGACGCGGCCAAGAGCTCAAAATAGGTAGACCACTTGCATTGCAAGTGACCTACCCAGCTTCGGCCTAAATCAATTCCAAATCCGAAATGCTGAACCCCTTAATCCCTTAACCCCTGAACCCCATAATCCCTCAAACTGTCAATTTTTCCTTGAAAAGTCTCCATTCCAAATCCGGTGTCAAATGGCACCACGAAAACCTCACCGCCCCCACGATCTCCTCTTTCCCCAGATGCATGGCTTTGAGCACATGGCTGGGTTGGTAGCTGGCCGAGGTGCAGGCGGACCCGTTGGAAACCGCCGCCACATCCTTTAACCGCAGCATCGCCTCCTCCGCACTCAACCCCGGGAACGAAACGTTCACCGTGTGCGGCAACACCTGTCCCTCCTCTCCATGAATTTTGGGCTGAAGAGGGCCGATTGCCTCCAAAAACTTCGCCCGAAAAGCCCGGCATTTTTTCTCGCGGGTCGCATGGTCCTTGGAGGCGATTTCGGCCGCCTTGCCCAAGCCGACAATCAACGGGACCGGCAAGGTTCCAGGACGAAGTCCGTGCTCCTGCCCCCCGCCATAGGTCAGCGGCAAAAGCGGAACTTTCTGTTTTCCACGATGCCGAACTACCAAAACTCCAACTCCTTTGGGGCCGTAGATCTTGTGTCCGCTCGCACTGATCAGGTCGATGCGGGGATGCCTGAGCTCCACATCCATCTTTCCAAAG
>JBEANM010000218.1:0-2668 GCA_041165425.1 Verrucomicrobiota bacterium | reverse complement strand
TTCCTCCCAAGCGGAAACGAGTTCCCGGTGAAGATCCTCCGAAGGTGAGGCTCCCGTATAGAACCGCCAGAGTTTCCCGGTGATCCAGCGCGGAGCGGCTGGATGTTGCAGGGTCAGGCGGATGACGTCGGCTCCGTCAAAGTTACCGGTTTTCCCGAAAATCCTTTTTGATTTTCCGTCATGCCAGCGCGGCCGATTGAGGAAGGAAGGCGTGTGGGTTTCTTCGTCCATGGCTTCCCCGGGTTTTGGGCGCATTTGGATGGACCAACCGGTAAAGGCGCGGGCCGCCTCCTGGATGTCCTTCTCCGTGTAGTTACCCTCTCCGAGGGTAAAGAGCTCAAAAAGCTCCCGGGCGAAGTTCTCGTTGGGCTGTTCGGGGCGGGACCGCGCACCATCGAGGTAGATAAGCATGGCAGGATCCTGAGCTACCCCGAGCACCAGCTCGGACCACGGCCCCATCGCCCGCTCCCGAAACATCTGATTCTGTTGCGCCAGCAGAACGGGGTTGCGGACCTTTTCTTCGCTGGTGGCAAAGTGTCCATGAAGAAAGAGAACAACCTTTTCACGGGCAGCCGTGGTGGGATTCGCCATCCGGTTGAACCACCACCCCCGCAGATCGGTCAGGCGCTTTTCCTGCTCTGCCCGGACGACCCGAAAAATCTCCTGCCTTTTTTGTTCCTGGGCCTTGGGTTCTAGGAGGTTGAGGCGGTTTCTTTCAGTCCTGAGCTTATCCTGCAGAGTGGGTTGGAAAAGGGAGGGCGGCAGTTCTGCCTTGGCCAGATCCGGGGAACCCAACAAGGAGTCCGCCGCCTGCCAGGGTTGCAGGGCGGCCAAAGCTTCCACCTCGTCTGGCGTCCCCCCAAAACCGACCCGCTGTAACAGCAGCCCAGCCTTTTCTTTGTCCCAAGCTGAGGCGGGCAGGGTGGCCATGGCCATATAGGATTAGACCATGGATTTTAGGAAAAGATGCGGTCTTTTTTGACTTTGGGGTCAGAGGTCATGCAACCACCTAAAAGGCAATAACTTGTAGCCCGACTTTTCGCCCTTTGGGGTCAGAGGTCAAGATGACTAACGATTTTTTGAGGAGATGGACTGCCGATCAAAAGAAGTGACCGGAGATTTGCCCGCGGCCTGGGGGGCGGCGGTAGATTTGGCGACAGGGGATTTCTTGGGGGAAACCCAGAATAGAAAAACCCCGCAAAGAGCGACAGCACAGAGGGCAATGGTCCGCTTTAAACAGCGCTCGGAAGCATCACCTTTTTCCTCAAACTTGAATTTCCGCGCCGACTTTCCTGCCGTTCCTGATGAATTTGTTCTCATCCCTCACAAGATGGATATTCCCCTTATTTCTTCAACGCCATTTCCTGGTTGTTGGGAACAGAAAGAATCACCCCGCCCGGTTGATCACGCAGATTTTCGGACGGCTGGAGGCGTGGTGATTATACGCCGTGCACCCGACCCCAGTGAACGTCTAGCTGGCGGCTCAGGCAAAGCTTCAAGGCCCGCAGGAGGCAGGCCGACTCCAGTTTTTGGCCCCGCGTAATGATGCTTTCCAGCGGCTCATCCGGGCGAAGCCGGAGGACGTCCTGACATAGAATAGGGCCTTGGTCCAGATCCGGGGTCACGAAATGAGCGGTGACGCCGACAATTTTCACCCCCTTGTCGTAGGCCTGACGGTAGGCCGAAGCCCCGGGGAAAGCCGGCAGGAGAGAAGGATGAATATTCAGGATCCGGTTTTTCCAATGCCAGACAAAGTCCGGGGAAAGAATTTTCATGAAGCGGGCGAGCACGATCAGCTCGGCCCCGGCCCTCTCCAACTGCTCCTGCAGCGCCTGCTCGGCATGGATGCGGTCGCGGTAGTCGACATGGCGAAAGGGCAGGCCGTGGCGGCGGGCAATTTTCCCCAGCTGGGGGTGGTTGCCTGCGACCAACACCGGATCGGCCCGGAGCCGCCCACGTTTCCAGTCTTTTCGCCGTGCCCGACCGTCATCGGCGATTCGCAGGGTCAGCTTCATCCGGAGGCTTTGTGCAACCTTCTCCAAGCCGCGCCGAATTGCCGGTCCCTGAATCTTTTCGGTCGGCCAGGAAGCCAGCAGGGTCATGCGAAATTTTCCGCGGGCGACCTGTTCTTCCAGGGACTCGATATTGGCACCCATGCGAAATAGGTGCTGCGTGACGGCGGCAATGGCTCCGGTGCGGTCCGGGCCAACCAAGCCGATGGTCAGGAAGGAGCGGGCTTTCAAGTTCAGTCTCCGCGGTAGGTACACGAGGCCCGGGCGGTCTCATGCAGGGTGATTTCGGAAAGGCCGGGAAGTTTGGGGGCCAACCGGTCCCAGAACCATTTGGCCATGAGTTCCAGCGTGGGATTTTCCAGTCCCGGGATTTCGTTGAGGCAGCTGTGGTCGAGCTTTTCCAAAATCGGCCGGACCGCCTCCGCCAGTTTGCCGTGGTCGTAATAAAGTCCCGTTTTTGAATCAACCTCCCCGGTCACGACGACCTCCAGAACGAAGCTATGGCCGTGCATCCGGCGGCATTTGTGGCCCTCCGGGAAGGAGGGCAGGTGCTGGGCCGCTTCGAAATCGAATTTGCGCCGAAGAGAGATCCGCATCCAAAAGTTCTAGGGGCGCGCCGGCTTGGGGGCAACCGGACCGCTCAGCCAGCGCCCGAG
>JBEANM010000217.1:0-4939 GCA_041165425.1 Verrucomicrobiota bacterium | reverse complement strand
GCGGCGGGCGGGGCAGATCCAGTCCCGCGACACGCTGCTTAGCGAGGTGTGGGGCTACCAGGCGAATCTGGATACGCGGACGGTCGACACGCACGTGCGAAGGTTGCGGGAGAAGCTGGGTCGGGCGGGACGGTTGGTGGAAACGGTCAGAGGGAGTGGGTACCGGTTGAACACCGTCGAGCCATAGGCTGGTGCTTTGAGGTCGTCGTTTACGTTGACGATAACGTTTAGGAAGAGCCCCGAGGATTCCATTTCAACGTAAATCTAAACGTAATCGTAAACAAACAACGGAAGCTCCTGAGCGCTTGAATTCACGGTTGAATCGGGGAGCGTAGGCTCATGGACGGCTGGTGGACCCCTTTGATTCTGGTAGCCGCGGGTGGGGTGGCGTTGTGGGCGTGGGGGTGGGTGTACCGCCCGCTGCTACAGGTGCGAAGGTTGGTGCGCGATTTGGCGGAGGGAAAAGAGTCCGCGGGTTTTGTGGCGCGCGGAGCCCTGGGTTTGCCCGAGATGATTGTGAATTTGGAAAAGGTTTCCAGCCGACTGCGGGGTCTTTCCTCGCGGGCGGAGCGGGAGAAGTACAATTTGCGGACCATTCTGGGAAGCCTCAGTGAGGGGGTGGTGATCACGGATCCGGAAGGGATCATCCGATTGGCCAACCAGAGTTTTCTCGAGATGTTTGAACTGACGTCGTTCCCGCTTGGCCAAACTTTCCTCGAAGCCACCCGACTGCCGGAGGTGGCCCGGGCGGCGGAGGAAACGTTCACCGAGGGGACGGGCCGGAGTGTGGAAATCCGCCGGGGGGGTCCCGAGCAACCGGCGGTGCGGATTTTTGCGGTGAACTTTGCTCCCATCGTGGAGGGCGGGGACGAGAAATCAGGGGTGGTCACGGTGTTTTATGACCTTTCGAAAATCCGAAGACTGGAGATGGTCCGGACGGAGTTCATCACCAATCTCTCGCATGAGCTGCGGACCCCCTTGTCCATTCTGGCGGGGTACCTCGAAACGATGGAGGACCCTTCGGTGTTGCGGGGGGCGGAGGGGCGCGGGGTTCTGCAGGTGCTACAGCGTAACTGCGAAAGGTTGACCGGACTGGTGAACGATCTGCTGGAGTTGTCCCGGATCGAGTCCGGACGGGTGCGCCTTAAGCTTCAGGCCAGGCGGCCGCGGGAAATTTTGGAAGAGGTGCAGGAGGACTGGAAACGGGCTTTTGCCGCGAAACGGGTGAAGGTGGAGCTGGTTTGCGAGGAGGGATTGCCGGCGGTGCACTCCGATCCGTTGCGCACCGGCCAGATTTTTTCGAACCTGATGGACAATGCCCTGCGTTTTGCCCCGCCGGGGAGTCAAGTGCGGGTGGGGGCAAAGCGGGCCGGGCGGATGGTGGAGTTTTTCGTGCAGGACGAGGGAGAAGGGATCCCTCCCGACAAACTGGACCGGATTTTTGAGCGGTTTTTTCGGGTCGATGAAGGTCGGACCCGCGAGCGGGGGGGCACCGGACTGGGCCTTTCGATCGTCAAACACCTGGTGCAGCTACACGGCGGCCAGGTCCGGGTGGAAAGCGACCCTGGCGTAGGCACAAAAATCTTCTTCAGTAAAACCATAAACTCATAATGGGCAACTTTTTATACTTTAAAAAAATGTCATCAAATTGTCACAATTGGCTCCTTGGCTTGGTGGGGGGGCGTCTTTAGCCAAGCTTGATGAAGTTATCTATCTCGGCCTACATGGCCCTGCTGACGGGACTGGTTGTTTCCGCACCCGGACACCTCCGGGCTGGGCAAGTGGTCAAAATCGACGGTTCAAGCACGGTGTTTCCCATCACGGAAGCCGTGGCGGAAGAGTTCCAAAAGAGCACGGGAAACCGGGTTACGGTGGGTATTTCCGGCACCGGCGGGGGCTTCAAGAAGTTCACCCGCGGAGAGACGGACGTACAGAATGCCAGCCGGCCGATCAGCGAGTCGGAGATCGCCGCCGCCAAAGAGTCCAACCAAGGAGATCAAGGTCTCGGAGTTGAAAAAAATCTGGGAGCCCGCGGCCCAAGGGCAGATCAAGAAGTGGAACCAGATCCGTCCCGAGTGGCCGGACAAGGAGATCAAACTGTATGGCGCTGGTTCCGATTCAGGTACGTTCGACTACTTCACCGAGGCGGTGGTCGGCAAAGCCAAGTCCAGCCGGGGTGACTACACGGCGAGCGAGGACGACAACGTGCTGGTGCAAGGAGTGGAAGGTGACCGGTACGCCTTAGGCTACATGGGTTACTCCTATTACGAGGCCCATAAAAACCGACTGAAAGCCCTGCCGGTCGAATGGGATGAAAAAGGCAAGCCGGCGGTGGGACCTTCCATGCAGACGGTGCTGGACGGAACCTATAACCCGCTTTCACGCCCGCTCTTCATTTACGCGAACCTGAAGTCTCTGGAAAAGCCGGAGGTACTGAAGTTCATGGAATTCTATTTCGACAACATTGAAAAGTTGGCCAAGGAAGTGAACTACGTCCCACTTCCCGCCTCTGCCTACGAAATCCTCCGCCAACGGTTGGCGAATCGGCAGAAGGGGACGGCCTTTGCCGGCCATGCCGATATGGCCACACCGATCAGCGAAATTCTCAAGCGTACTCCGGTTCCGTAATTCCCCGCATGGCCGTGGCCGCCTTTACTGCTCCCACCCGCCGCCTCGACAAGGCGGTGGAGGCGCTGATGGTTTGGCTCCTGCGGATCGGGGGCTGGGCCTCCGTGCTGGTGACGTTCGGTATCATTGTCACGCTGGTAACGGAGTCGGCCCCGTTCTTTGCCAAGGTGCCTTTCATGCGGTTGATCCAGGATACCATGTGGACGCCGCTTTTCTCCGATCCCCAATACGGAATCGGGGCTTTGCTGGCCGGTACGCTGGTGACCACCGGGGTGGCCCTGGCGGTGGCGATTCCGCTGGGGACCATCCTCGCGATTTACTTGAGCGAGTTTGCCCCGGCGAAATTCCGGGAACGCCGGTGCTGCAGATGCTTTATCCGGATCTCCCGCAGTTTTCGATGCTTAGCGCCGGACTGATCATGGGAATCATGATCGTGCCGTACGTCTCGTCCTTGGGTGAGGATGCGATGCGCAGCGTGCCGATGCTGTTGCGGGAAGGAGCCTACGCGTTGGGGGACGGAAAGCTGGGGGTGGCGCTGCGGGTGGTCTTCCCCGGCGCTTTCTCCGGGCTGGCGGCGGCCTACGTATTGGCAATTTCCCGGGCGGTGGGGGAGACGATGATCGTGGCCATCGCGGCGGGGTTGCAGCCGAAAATGACGATCAATCCGTTGGAGTCGGCCGCTACCGTGACGGCCTTTATCGTGCAGGTGAGCCTGGGAGATCTGCCTCACGGTAGCCTTGGGTATCAGTCCATCTTCGTGGCGGGCGGGATGCTTTTTATCCTCACGCTGGGGTTTAACCTGGCCGGACACGTTTTACGGAAGAGGTTCCACCGTGCTTCCTGAGAAAACTGCCCATGGGCTGGAAAAACGGGCCCAACGCCGCCGGTTGGTGGACCGTTGGTTCAGCCGGCTCGGGATGATTCTGACGGTCGCGACCCTCGGAATCCTTGCGGTGTTGTTGCTGAATCTGGCGATGAACGGGCTGGCCCGGATTGACTGGCAGTTTCTCACCTCGTTTCCTTCCCGGCGCGCGGCCGAGGCCGGGATTCTTTCGGCGTGGGTGGGGACATTATTGCTGATGTTGGTGACGGCGGCGGTGGCGATTCCGTTCGGGATCGCGGCGGGAATTTATCTGGAAGAATACGCGCCCAAGAATCGGTGGACGGACTTCATTGAAATCAATATCGCCAACCTTGCCGGCGTTCCCTCCATCCTCTACGGCCTGATGGCGTTGGGGCTATTTGTGTACTATTTCCGGTTTGGACAGAGCATCCTTTCGGGAGGTTTGGCGCTGGCCTGCTTGGTTCTGCCGATTGTCATTGTGGCCACGCGGGAGTCCCTGCGGTCGATTCCCTCCACCATCCGGGAAGCGGCCTTTGCCTTGGGAGCAACCCGCTGGCAGGCGGTGTGGCACCATCTGCTGCCTTATTCCACGGGGGGGATCGCCACGGGGGTGATTTTGGCGATGTCCCGGGCGATCGGGGAGAGTGCTCCCTTGATCACGATCGGGGCTCTGACCTTCATCGCCTTTTTGCCGCCGGCGGCGGTGACTTCCGCTCCGCCCTTTGTTTCCGCGGAGTGGCTTTTTTCGCCGTTTAGTGCGCTGCCGATTCAGATGTTTAACTGGGTCTCCCGGCCGGGAGAGGAGTTTCACGCCAACGCGGCGGCGGCGGGCTTGGTCCTGATGGTGATCACTTTGAGCATGAACGGGGCGGCGATCTTGATCCGGAGTCGCGCTCAGAGGAACATCAAATGGTGAGCCGTGTTCCTCCTCCCGCCCCGGCGGCTCCGGCTTCGACCGGGGCGCCCGCCATGAAGCCGGCTGCCCCGGCCGCCTCATCCGCGAATCCGGCGCCGACCAAGGTTTCGATCCAAAACCTGAATTTTTTCTACGGGACCCATCAGGTGCTGCGCGGCGTCACCTTGGACATCCCCGCCTACCAGGTGACGGCCCTGATTGGGCCTTCCGGGTGCGGCAAGACGACTCTGCTGCGCTGTTTGAACCGGATGCACGATCTCTATCCCGGCAACCGGTACGAGGGAACGGTGAAACTGCAGCCGGGGGAGACGGATATTCTCGGACCGGGGGTGGATCCGATTCAGGTACGGATGCGGTGCGGCATGGTGTTTCAGAAGCCCAATCCTTTTCCGAAGAGTATTTACGAAAACGTGGCCTACGGGTTACGCCTGCAGGGGATGAGTCGGCGGCGGGATTTGGATGAGCGGGTGGAAAAAGCTTTGCGGGAGGCGGCCCTTTGGGAGGAGGTCAAGAGCCGGCTCCACCAGTTGGCGCACAATCTTTCCGGTGGG
>JBEANM010000216.1:0-3580 GCA_041165425.1 Verrucomicrobiota bacterium | reverse complement strand
AGGACCTCCTCCAGCGTGACCATCAGATCGCCCTCAATGTCCGAGCCCCGCCGAGCCATGCGCCGGCCGGAAGGTCCCCGGAATCCCCCTTCTCCACCCATCCCGCCGAAAAGATGTTCGAAAAAGTCGCTGTATCCGGTTCCGCCAAAGTGAAACTCCTCCATGTCCGGAGCCCCAGCCCCGCCTGGGGCTCCCTGCCAGCCAAAGCCTCCCCCCGGCACCTCTCGCCCCATCTGATCGTACTTGGCCCGCTTGGCCGGATCGCTCAACACCTCGTAGGCCTCGTTCACCTCCTTGAACTTTTCCGCGCCCTGCACCTTGTCCTTGGCCACGTCCGGATGGTACTCCCTCGCCTTCTTGCGGAAGGCACTGCGGATTTCCTCAGGAGTGGCCGTCCGAGCCACACCGAGAATTTCGTAGTAGTCCTTGTACTCCGTCATTCCCAGGTTCCCCCCGTCTCCGGCTCCGAACCCGCTTGGACTTCTCCCTGTTCCCCAACGGCGGCCAGACCGTCAAAAAAGCTGCGGACCCGGCTGTACTTCGGCTCAATTCCCCAGCTGCCATCTGGCTTGAGAAAACCCCACTTGCCTCCCGCTTCCCGCGCCGGGGCCAAACCGTTTCGAAAGACCCCTACCCGCTCAAACTTCGCCGGAATGGCCCACTTTCCCTGGGGATCCAAATAGCCCCACTTGCCGTTCGCATCCTTGGCCGGGGCCCGCTCATCCCCAAACGGCCCGATCGAGGCAAGGATATCCTGTTTTTCACTTCCCGCCGCCAGCTCGATCGGCTTTTCCTGAAAATCCATCAATCCCCAGCCTGCCTCCCGCTTCCAGGCGACGCGCTTTTCCCCGACGGAAACCAATCCGGAATAAAGTCCGGTCGTTCTCACTTTCCCTTTACTGTCGATCAGGACCCAGGGCGCACCCTCTCCTTCCGCCCGCACCGCCGCCCGACCATCCAAAAATTTTCCCGCCTCGGAAAACTGCAGGGGAATCCACAGTTTTCCGCTCGGAATGACATAACCCCACAAGACCGGCCCCAACGGCTTCTGGGTCTCCTCCTTTCCTCCAAAAAGGCTCGGCTCAGGCTCGTCTTCCACCGGCGCATCATCACTCTCCTCCACGGCCGCCAGCCCTTCCGCAAAGTCCCTCGCCCGTAGAAATCTCGGGGGAATCGCGTTTTTCAAAACTCCCTCATGGTAGGCCACGAATCCCCAACGGTCCTTTTTTCTCACCGCCGCCAAACCGCCCCAAACCTCCCGCGCCTCGTCAAAGTCCGCTTTCCCGATCAGGTTGCCGTCCCCGTCCACAAAACCCCAACGGTCTCCCAAACGCACCGGAGCCATCCCGCCCTGCATCACGCCAACCTGGTCAAAGCCCGGACCGGCACCCGCCCGATTCCCATCCGCGCGATGCTCTGCCCGGTCGCGGCTTCCGCCCCTTCCGGGACCTCAATCTTCACCAAGGTTCCCGTCCCAGGAGAAAGCACTGCCGCCATGGCCTGGGCTGGCCGGATTTCGGCAATCGTCTCCCCCTTCACCACCGCATCCCCCTCCAGCTTGATCCATCGCACCACCGTGGCCGACCCGGAGTTCGGTCCAAAACTGGGACACTCCACCTCAAACTGCTTTTTTGCAAAAAGATCCACCGTGCCCAGAACCCGGACGATTCCCAGCGAGGCCCCGGGGATCGCCGCCCCACCCATCGGCACACCGATCTTCGTCAGCATTCCGCTCACCGGAGCCGTCACCGGCAAGGAAGGCTCCTTTAACTCTACCTCGGCCAACGGCTCATTTTTTTTCACCTCCTGACCTTCCGCTTTGATCCACTTCACGATCTTGGCCCCCTTCAACCCCGGTAAAAATTCCGGCAAAGGCAGTCCTTTGGCCAAATCGCCCCGAAATACCCCAATTTCATCGTATTTCTCGGGAATCCGGACGGTTCCATGGATATCGACCATCCCCCACTTGCCTTGCCCGTAAACCCCCGCAACGCTGCAGACTCCCACGATAAAAAATACCGCCCCGCGCATATCCTCCAGAATGCCTGCCTAGGGGGGTAAAATTAAGCGCAATTTTACCTTCTTTCCGTGGCCGAGAACCTTTCCGAGGGTGGTCTTTCTTCCCCTTCCACTTAAAGTCAGCGCTGCCTGAAACCCGACCTCCATCACCTTGCTTCGGAAACCGTCCAACGCATCCGCGCCCGTCTTCCCTCCGAACTCCGCACCGCCTCGGAACCCGTAGTCACCCTCTATCAGGCCATGCCGGACCAAACGGTTCTCGACCAGGGATTTGAACCAGACCTCCTTGGGCTCTTTGAAGGAGCCAGTCGGCTCGAGGCCGACCCCCACGCCTCCGATCCGCCCCCACGCATCATCCTCTATCTCGATAACCTCTGGGATCTGGCCGAAGGCGATCCCCACATCTTTGCCGAAGAAGTCCGCACGACCTACCTCCACGAACTCGGCCACTTCCTCGGCTTTGACGAGGACGACCTCACCCTACGCAATCTTGATTAAAACCTCCTCCCGCTTTCCACCTCCCGCCCAACTTGAGATTGAGCTTCCCATCTCTTGGCAATAGGATGGGACGAAAGGGAGGGACCCAATATGGATCGTGAAGGGGAAAGAACCTTGCGTTCGGAAAAAGTGCAGATCGAAAGAAAAACCTTCTTTCTGGATCTTAAGGAAAACGACCGGGGCCGGTTTTTGCGGATCACCGAGGATGTCGGGGGGCGCCGGGACCGAATTATCATGCCGGCCAGCGGGATGGAAGATTTCGCCCGCGCCTTGGACGACCTGATCATCTTCGAGCAGGAAGAGCTCGGCCCCCGCGGATAATCCTGCCTAAGTTCCGGCCTTCAACTCCCGGACCAGGGCCTCGGGATCGGAAACCGGTTGCCGACACGCGTTCCCTTCACACAAAAATGCTGTCGGACGCTTCGCCTGCGCTACCAAGGAGCGGACAAACTCACTAGGATGTTTTCCATCCGCCCGCGTGAGCAGCACATCCGGCCGGTACACCGTTCCCGCCGCCTTCCTGAACTCCTCCAACCTCTCATCGGGCCAAGGCCCCGCCAACACCAGCCGCGCTGGGGATTCGTGGATTCGCTGAAGCGCCAACAAGGCGTGCGGGACCGCCTGCGGTAACCGACGCATCCGCTCCCCCAACCAGTTCAAAATTCCCCAAGCGGCCTTTGTCCAACGCCTGTCATCGGTCAGGCGCCCTAGCTCCGCCAAGGCCAAAGCCGCCGTGGCATTCCCGCTGGGCTCTGCCCCGTCATAATCATCCTTCATCCGTGCCACCAGACTCCGGTCGGCGGTCGACCAGAGCCCCCCTCTTTCCCGATCCTCAAACAGCTCCAGCATTCGGTCGGCTAACTCCACCGCCCGGCGGAGCGGGTGCACTTCCAGCGTCGCTTGGTGTAGATCCACCAACCCCTGTATCAATGTGGCGTAGTCCTCCAAAAGCCGGACTTCATCCTTCCGACCCAGCCTCCACCGGTGAATGAGGGTACCGTCAGCCCGGGTCATCTCTTTTTCCAAAAAGCCGAAAATCTCTTTCGCCTTGCGCCCGTAATCC
>JBEANM010000215.1:0-3056 GCA_041165425.1 Verrucomicrobiota bacterium | reverse complement strand
GAGTTTATCAAAAAAATCCTGGGGGAGGCGGTGTATGCGGAGGGGTCGGAGACGATGGAGGAGGTGGTGGTGCGGCTGGCGCGAGCGGCGGGGGTGAAGCTGGCGACGGCGGAGTCGTGTACCGGCGGGTTGGTGGCGAGCCGGATCACGGATGTGCCGGGATCGTCGGAGGTGTTTGTGGGGGGGTGGGTGACCTATGCGAATGAGGCCAAGGTGCGGGAGCTGGGGGTGAAGGAGACGAGTCTGGCGAAGTACGGAGCGGTGAGCGCGGCGGTGGCGGGGGAGATGGCCGAGGGGGCGCGGCAGCGGGCGGGGGTGGACTGGGCGGTGGCGGTGACGGGGATTGCGGGGCCGGGAGGGGGAAGTCCGGGCAAGCCGGTGGGGCTGGTGTATTTGGGGATCGCAGGGGCGGGGGGCGTGGAAACTGTTGAGAAGAAGTTGGTACCGGAGCGGAGGACGTTCAAGGGCATGGCTTCCCAGGCCGCTTTGGACCTGCTACGAAAAAAAATTCAAAAAGGAGCGCATCCTTTTTCAAAAACGGAGGTCTAATCCTATATGGCACCTAAAACAGCAGAAAAGAACGAGAAGGCGGAAGGATCGAAATCCGCGGAACGGCGTAATTTGGACCTGGCCTTGCAGTCGATCGTCAAGGCCTACGGCGAAAACGCCATCATGCGGCTGGGGGACGCCGGGGCGAAGCTGAAGATCGATGTCATCCCGACCGGGTGTTTCGCGATCGATGCGGCGCTGGGGGCGGGAGGCTTTCCGCGGGGCCGGATCGTGGAGATTTTCGGGCCGGAATCGTCCGGCAAGACCACGCTGACCCTGACGGCGATCGCCAACGCCCAGAAGCGGGGCGGCACGGCGGCTTTCATTGACGTGGAGCACGCCCTGGATCCGGTGTACGCCAAGAAGCTGGGCGTGAACATGGACGAGCTGCTGGTTTCCCAGCCGGACTCGGGGGAGGAGGCGCTGAACATTGCGGAGACGCTGATCCGCTCGAATGCGTTGGACGTGGTGGTGCTGGACAGCGTGGCGGCCCTGGTGACGAAGAATGAGCTGGAGGGTCAGATCGGGGATGTGACGGTGGGGGCGCAGGCGCGGTTGATGAGTGCGGCCATGCGGAAACTGACGGCCTTGATCAGTCGGGCGCGGACGGTGTGCATCTTCACCAACCAGATCCGGGAAAAGATCGGGGTGATGTTTGGCAACCCGGAGACAACGCCGGGCGGACGGGCCCTCAAGTTCTTTGCCAGCGTGCGGGTGGACATCCGCCGGATCAACGCGATCAAGATTCCGGATGGGACGGTGATCGGCAACCGGACGCGGGTGAAGATCGTGAAGAACAAGGTGGCGCCGCCCTTCACGGAGGCGGAGTTCGACATCCTTTATAATGAGGGAATTTCCCGCGAGGGCTCGCTGATCGATGCCGCCATCGAGCACAATGTGGTGGAAAAGAAAGGGGCGTGGATTGCCTATGAGGGGAAGCAGTTGGCGCAAGGGCGCGATGCGGCCAAGGAGGAGCTGAAGAAGGATCCGGCACTGTATGCCCGGATCGAGAAGGGGTTGCAGGCTAAGCTGGCCGGCAAGCCGGCGGAAAGCTCCGAGACGGTCGTGGTGGCAGGCAAGAAGTAGGAATACTCGGTAGGGACGCTTGTCCCCAAGCGTCCCTACGGGGGTTTCTTCGGCTAATTTTTATCATGGCCGGTTGGTGTAACCGGCCCTACCGGACTCTCAAAACCTAGGCTGGATCGACTTGGACGTTAAACTGGAACGAGCTGTCTTCGCCGCCGAGGACAAGTTTATTGGCACCGGGTTGAAGGGGAAGGACCATGTGTTCCGATTCCGTGCCAATGACCTGGCCGTTGAGGATAGTGCCAAGGGTGCTGCCGCGGTCGCGAACGACGAGCTCCGAGCCGATCCGTTCGATGGCACAGTGGTTGCGGGAAATCTGGTAGGGATATTGGTCGCGCAGGGCTAGATCGTTGGCGGAGAGAATGTCGGCTCCCTCGCCGGCTTGGCGCCGGCCGATGCGAAAAGGAAGGCGATCTAAAATAGTGACCTCGGGTGCCCCGGCCTTGCGGACTTCCTTGGTGGCCGGGGTGAGAGTGATCCGGGGGTGAATGGCCTCGTGGGGCACGGTGGTGGCGCCTTGTTCCAGAAGTTGGTGCACTTCCTTGGGGGTTACCTTGCGGCTTTCCAGCTCACGGCGAAGGAGCTCATTGGTGTTGCGGAGCCGCTCAAAAAAGGAGGAGAGGAAGGGGGTGAGGGCGCTGGGGTCGGAAAGAAAGAGGTCGTTAAACTCCTCCACATTCATGAGATGGAGGCGGGTGGGCTCCAAGGCGCGGGCGGTGGCGGAGCGAGGTTTGTCGTCCAGCAGGGCCATTTCGCCGAAGATGTCGCCGGAAACAAGATGACCGAGGGGGACATCCCCCTGTCCACTCACGTGGATGGAAATTTCGATGCGGCCTTCGAGGATCCGGAAGGCCTCGTTGCCCTCCGTGCCTTCGCGAAAGATGAGTTCGCCTTTGCCGAAGGATTTTTCGCGCATACCCAGTGAGGGTGAAGCGGCAGGGGGGTAGGGTCAAGAAGGGTCCCCCACGTTTTCCCCAAGGTTTTTTATCGGACGAAATCCCTCCCACTGGTATAGAGGTCGCATGGGCGAAGGCGGCGATCGTGGGTTCCTTTTCCGCGTAGGCGGTGTGGCTTTGCTGGCCATGGCCGCGTGGCGGCTGGTCGGAGCGGGCGGTCTGCTGGCCGGCGGGGAGCAGATTTTGGCCAACCGGGAGGCGATGGTGGCGTTAGCTCCTTGGGTTTTACTCGGCTTCTTTTTCCTAAGAGGGCCGCTGCCGGCGAGGAAAAGCCCGGCGCGGGTGGTGGGTTTCCAGTTCCTTAATCTGGGATTTTTGGTTGCGGCGGCCGTGTATGGCCTGGCGGCGGTGCCATTGGAACTGCCCACTCCGAAAGAAGTCCGGGAGCCGGTCCATGGGGAATCCGAGTGGCTGGTGCGGGATCGGCTCCGCGAAATCAATGCCCAGATGGAGGGGCTGGAGAGG
>JBEANM010000214.1:0-2580 GCA_041165425.1 Verrucomicrobiota bacterium | reverse complement strand
GGGGCGGAGGTGGAGTTCGGCCTGACCGCTGACGAGGTGATTTTTGGCCGACCCGTCCATCAGATCCGTGCCGGCAAACGCCTGATCGAGACGAAGACCCTGATCATTTCCACCGGGGCGGGGCATCGTCACCTCGATGTTCCCGGGGAAAATGAACTGGAGACCAAAGGCGTTACGTACTGCGCGACGTGCGATGGGGCGCTACCGATGTTTCGTAACCAACCGCTCGTGGTGGTGGGAGGAGGCGATTCAGCCTGCGAGGAGGCCAGCTTTCTCACCCGCTTTGCCTCCACGGTCTATCTGGTGCATCAACCCGTATGGAATTCGGTCGTGGAGTCGGTGGAGGGTGTCGCGCAGGGCAAGGTGACGGGGGTGAAGCTGAAGGACACGGCCACGGGAAAGAGTTCGGTGTTGGCCTGCGCCGGGGTTTTTGTGGCGATCGGTCACGTGCCCAACACCCGGATCTTTGGGGGAAAAATCAAAATGGATGAGGCTGGCTACCTGCAGTTAGGACCGGGTAGCCGCACGAACGTGGAAGGGGTGTTCGGGGCGGGAGACTGTGCGGACCGGGTGTATCGGCAGGCCATTACGGCCGCCGGCATGGGTTGTATGGCCGCGATCGACGCGGAGCGTTATTTGGCCGGAGGTTGAGACGTTGGCATCGCGGCCGGAATCGGCGCAGCGGCGGACGGCGGGGGAGGCAGTTTTTCCAGCAGGGCGCGGGCCTCGGGTAGGAACGCACTGCCGTTGTTTTCCGCGAGGACATCGTTGAGAACCTGGCGGGCGGCCTCTGGGCGGTTTTCTTGGATCTGGATCCGGGCGAGTCCGACGGCCGCGGCGGTGCGGAAAGAGTCGGCCGGACGCTCGGTCACGATACGTAGATAGAGGGACTGGGCCGCGGCGCCGTCTCCGGCGAGGGCCAGTTGGTTGGCTTGGCCGAACCGGGCAGCCGAGAGCAGGGGATGTTTGGGAAATTCACGGCCAAACTTTTCGTAGAGGCCGGCCGCTTTGCGGTGATCCTTTTTCGAAGAGGCGTCTTCCGCCGCGTTCAGGATGGCCAGGGCCGTGGCCGGCTGGCCAGGGTAGTCGCGGATCAGCTTCTCCCAGGTTTCTGCTCCCGGAGCAGAGGCGAGCAGGTGGGCGGCTTCCGTCCGGGCTTTTTCGGCCTTGGAAAACTGCCAAAGGATCAGGCCGACCCCGGCGGCCACGGCCAGGACCACGGGCACAATCGTCTTGGCGGAAAGCCAGGAGGGCGTTTCCGAAGGTAGAATCATGGGTGTTTCTGCAGGGATGGGTTGGTTCTCGGCCATAAAGTGAAGCGTTAGAATGGTCGGACTACCGGTTTACGGCAAGCCGACAGCGGGGTTAGGGGATACTCCCACGCCCAGTTTGGGCAACCGACCTGGAAAGGGGAGGGGGGATGCTCTGGCCTGGAAAAGTACCGAGCTTGAGGATCAAGGATTTGGCTAAAAAAGGCGTTGACGCTAGTGGTATGAGGTGGGTAAAAATGGGTAATCGAGGTGAATAGTGTTTATTTATGGATAACAAGGACATAGGAAGATGAAAGAGGCCTATACCGATAGGTTTGAGTTTTCCCTGGATGACAAGGGACGGGTATCCGTGCCCGCGGAGTGGCGAGGAGAGGCTTTTGAAAAAAGATTTCTGGTGATGCCCTCGGAAGAAGGTTGCCTCCGCGTCTATCCCGCCTCGTTCCTTGGTCGGCAGTTGGAAAAACTTTCCGCCGACGGCGCCAGTTCGACCGATGTCCGCCGTAAAAGTCTGGAAAAACTCGCGAGCGTGATCCAGGCCGCCGAGCCCGACCAGCAGGGCCGGATCATGATCCGAGAAAAGTTCCGCCAGCACGCCGGCCTGCAGCGCCACGCCATGCTCGTTGGCCGGCTCGATCACTTTCAGATCTGGGACACCCGCCGCTGGCAGAAAATCGCCCCGCCTGCGCTCACATTTGAAGAGGTGGCCAAGGAGGCGGGCCTATGATGATCCAGCTGGCGGCCACTCCCGGCACCCTCTTTCGGCCGTGGAGAGCCTCCTCCCAGGCCGCTCCCGCCCTTTTCCACTCCCACGACTCTGATCGCCGGCGGAAGTTCCGCCGGGAGGTGGCGCGGCGGTGGGATCTCCTCCAGTTGGAGGAGGAAAGGAAACCAACCGGCCGCCGGGTCTGAATTCGGCGGACGGGCCCGGGAGGCACGCGCCGCTGGATCAGCGCGTGCGTCCCTGGAGGACAACATGGACTGGAAACAGATGATGCGCAGCAAGCTGGCGATTGGATTTTCCTGCCGGAGAGACGAATCCGGCCGCGTGGAGGGTCACGGCATCGTGAAACTCCCGAAACGAAACCCCTATGAACTGATCGGCCTCCGCCGCCCGGTGCGCCGCGAGGTGCTCCGGCTCCGCCCGGCCGCCTAAACGGGTGGAACACGTCCCGGTCCTACTCGACGCGATCATGGAGATGCTCCAACCCGCTCCCGGACGCACGGTGATCGACGCGACCTTTGGCCGCGGCGGCCATACCCGCGCTTTCCTAGAACGGGGAGCCCGCGTGGTCGCCCTCGATGTGGACCC
>JBEANM010000213.1:0-3585 GCA_041165425.1 Verrucomicrobiota bacterium | reverse complement strand
TCCATCTCCACTCCTCTCCTCGTCCAGCTTGCCCTGCGCCAACCCGCCCCGGAGACCATCGTGGTCACCCTGCAAAAGGAGGTGGCGGACCGGTTTGCCGCCCAACCCCGCACCTCTGACTACGGGGCCGTGACCGTCCTGCTGCAAAGCGTCTTCCGCATCGAGAAAGTCCGCGCGCTGCCGCCGGAGGTTTTCTATCCACGGCCCCGGGTTGACTCAGCCGTCCTGCGCCTCACCCGCCGACCCTCGATCCCTGACGATCTGGAAAACTTTCACGCCTTTGTCCGCCGGGGCTTTTCCCAGCGACGGAAACAGCTCAAGCGGGTTCTGCCCGTTGATCTCGCCCGCCGTGCCGAGGAGCTCGATCCTTCGGAATGGTTTCAGCTTTATGAACAGTGCGGACGAGCCGTTTAATATCGTCGACGAAACCGATCGGGTGATTGGTTCCGCTCCCCGTTCGGAAATCCACGCGCGCGGACTCCTGCATCGGGCCGTCCACCTCTGGCTGCACGATGCCTCGGGCCGGATCCTCCTCCAGCGCCGCTCCCTGGCCAAAGACCGTGAGCCCGGCAAATGGACTTCCAGCGTCAGCGGCCACGTCAACGCCGGAGAGGAGTATGATGCGGCCATGCACCGCGAAATTCCCGAGGAGATCGGCGTACCCGCCAAAACCTGCCGGGATCTCGCTCGGGTGAAGTATTTTCCCGCCTGCCGCGAGACGGACCAGGAGTTCGTCTGGCTCTATCGCGCCAACCACTCCGGCCCCTTCCAGCCGGATCCGGCCGAAGTGGCCGGCTTGGAATGGTTCGATCCGCCACAGCTTGAACTCCGCATCCAAAAGCAGCCGGATGATTTCTGCTCCTGTCTCATCCACCTCTGGAAAGGTCGGCCGAAATGAATAGCCGCCTGGCTGGCAAACGGGCCGTGGTGGTGGGAGGAGGTATTGGGGGCTTGGCCACCGCCCTTCGCCTGCGGAAGGCCGGGGCTCAGGTCGTCCTTTTGGAAAAAAATGACACGGTCGGAGGCAAGGTGTCCGAGCGGCGGGCCGATGGCTTTCGCTGGGATTTGGGTCCCTCCCTTTTCACCATGCCGCAGATTCTGGACCGTCTTTTTGCCGATCTAGGCGAAAAGCGGGAAGAGTACCTGACCCTGGAACCGCTTTCGCCCACCTGCCGCTACCGATGGGCCGACGGTTACCAGTTCGATGAGAACGAATTCTTTTGGTCGCGACCCGACTCCGCCCGTCTTCTCCGCCATGCGGAAGGCCTCTACAACCTCTCCGCCCCTGCTTTTTTGGAAAGTGCTCCATCGGAGATGTGGGGAAAAATTCTCAACCCTCGTCTGCTTCCGTTGCTTCGGCACCTTCCCGCGATGAGCCCCTTCCAGTCCTTGGCCTCGGCCTCCCGGCGTTTTTACAAAGACCCACATCTGCAGCAATTTCTCCAGCGCTTCGCCACCTACAATGGAAGCGATCCCAAACTCACCCCTGCCACGTTCGCGGTGATTCCCTTCGTTCAAGCCCGCTATGGCGGATGGTTTATTCGGGGCGGCATCCGCCGGCTGGCCGAGGCCCTCCTGACCCTCGCCCAAAAAACCGGGGTGGCGATCCGCACCAAGGCCGAGGTGGCCACCATCGAACCCCATCGGGTCACCTTGGAGAATGGCTACCACTTCCCGGCCGACCTGATTTTCCACAACGGAGATGTATTGCGGGCCTATCAACAGACGATTCTCCATCCCGCAGCCAAGGCCATGGCGGAAAAAATCGCCAAACCCCAACGCGCCATCTCCGGTTTTGTCGTTCTTCTGGGCGTAAAGGGCAAGGATCCCTCCCTAGGCCACCACAACATCTTCTTTTCCGACAACTATCCCCTCGAGTTCCGGCAAATGTTTCGGGAGCGACGACCCGCGGAAAATCCGACGATCTACCTCTGTCTCAGCGCCCGCAGCCAACCCGGCGATGCCCCAGCCGATCATGACAATTATTTTCTCCTGGTGAACGCCCCGGCTGAAACCGAAACCATCGACTGGGCTCAAGAGTCCCCGGCTTACACCGACCGGATCATCCGCATTTTGGACGAAAAGTTTCTGCCCGGCCTGGCCAAGCGGGTGGTCCACAAGGAGTGGTTTTCTCCAGCCGATTTTGAGACCCCCTGTACGGCTGGGCCTCCCATGGAATGGTTCCTTCCTTCCTTCGGCCGCCGATTCGCTCCCCGCTTCTCAAAAACCTCTACTTTGTCGGCGGCACCACCCACCCCGGCGGCGGCCTTCCCCTTGTCCTTCTCTCCGCCGAAATCGCCGTCCGCCTAGCTTCCAAAAGATAAGGGTTTTGATTATTAGTGGTTTAGCTAAAAAGAATAACCTCTAGATAAACAAAGCAAGCTAGCCTACAATAGATTCGTGAGGGTATTGCCGATCACTCTTCTTTTGGCCATGTCGACCCTTAGTCATGCGGCCACCTTGGAGTTGGTTTTTAACGAGTCCTCATTTTCCACAACCACGACCGGCACTTTTCGACTGACTGGCGAAATCCCGGCCATGGGATACGGATCGGGAGGATCCTCGATCGGCGGAACTTATTACAACGACTATCACTCCTTCAGTTCCCAATATTCCCTTTCATTTACGGCACCTGCGTCTGCCTCGTTCGACTTTTATCTCTCCGCCTATCCCTCCACCGGGACCGCCATCCGCGATTTGATTCCCTACCCCATTCAAGGGGATTATGGCATCTCCATGAATCTGTTCGGAGGTCTCGGGCTCGCCACCCTCCAAATTTACCTCCAAGACCAACCTGACCCGGGTTTCGGTCCGTCCGGTTATTATCCCGATAACACCTTGGGCATGTTCATGGTGGACATCAGTGGAAATTTTGTGGCCAGCAGCTCAGCGAATGGGGCCGCGCCGGCTTCCCAAGGAATTACTTTTGGGAATATGGAAGGAACCCACCAAAACCAGGGCTACTATACTTCAGACAAGTTTTTAACCATCAGCGTCCCCGAACCTTCTACCCTTGCGCTCCTTTGCCTCGCCACCATCCCCATTCTTTTTCGCTGCCGAAAAATCTTCTGATCATTTTTTTGTCTCCAGTGGAAGGGAGACCGGTTCGTGGGGGGTTTGGAACGGTCGCCGAATCCGGCAGCCCGTGATTAGAGATCGGCAACAAGAACCGCTGTTTTCAGGGTCGCCACCACCTTCCGCACCATGCCCAACCTTTGCAGCACCGCGCGTGAAGCTGCACTATCCAAATTCAGTTTTTTTGAAAAGGACCGGGATCCATCCTGCCAGAACACGGTAAGGCCAGTTTCCCGCCCAAGCTGATAGACGAAGGGAGTCTGGCAGACGGTGAAGGCCAGGCTTTTTTCCGGAAGATCCATAATCCTCTCCTGCCCTTCGTTATCGTAATAGACGAAGGATCCGGGTTGGGATTGGAACTCCTTCCGACGAAGCAAAACAGGTCGGAGGTGGATTCTTCCTTCTTCCACTACGATTCCCAGCTCCCCAAAGCGGCAAAGGATGTCCTCCTTCACCTGGCCGGTCAGCCCGGGCTGCTTGGCCCCGGCATGGGCGGGGGTGTGGGAATAC
>JBEANM010000212.1:0-3980 GCA_041165425.1 Verrucomicrobiota bacterium | reverse complement strand
CGCCGGGCACCACGCCGAGTTGAAAGGCCGCCTCAAAGGGGAACGTGTTGTCCCGCTCCCCGCCCGTCCGCGGCATCCATGGATCCAGGGCGATCCACAAGACGATGGCTCCCAAGCCGATCAGGATGGAGTCTTTGATCCGGGCCGGGGCTGGATCCTGCCCCTTGTACCGGGGTTTTAGCCACCAGAGCAGCGCGAAGACCACCAACGCGCAGACGCCGTAGAGCCACCAGCCTTGCTCCTCAAACTTTTGCCGGAGAAATAGCAGCCCCATGAACAGAACAAAGGGAGCGACGAACGGAAAGCCGGGGCCGTGGATCAGTTTTTTCATCCCTTGGCGAAAACTTTAAACAGCCGCGTTTTTAAGGCGAGACTATCCGACCCGCTGGAGGGCGTCGGAAGCGGCGGCGGATTCGGCGGCTTTGCGGCTGCGGCCGGTGCCGCGGCCGATCTCTTCCCCGGATAAAAGCACGCGGACGGTGAAAGTCTTTTCGTGGTCGGGCCCAACGGAGTCCACCAGTTCATAAGAGGGGACGGGCTGGTTACGGGACTGGAGCCGCTCCTGGAGTTGGCCCTTGGGATTGGACTGGTCGGCCAGTTTTTCCGCTTCGGGCAAACGCGGCCCATAGGCTTTCTTCACCCAAGCGCGGGCGGGGGCGTAGCCGGCATCCAGGAAAATGGCCCCGAGGACCGCCTCCCAGGCATCGGCGAGGGCACCGGGCGATTCGTGAATCTTGTCCCGGGTGGCATCGGTGCCGACCTTGAGTTGAGGGGCGAGACCGAGTTCTCGGCCGAGCTGGGCCAGGGTGTGGCGGTTGGCGAGGCTGGCCCGCATGGCGGTGAGATCGCCTTCCGGGGATTGGGGAAAATGTTCCATCAGCAGGTCGCTCAGGGCCGCCTGGAGGACCGCATCGCCGAGGAACTCGAGCTGCTGGTTGTCGCCCTCCGGCCCGGCCGCGGTGCGGGCGGAGGGATGGGTGAGGGCGCGCCGGAGAAGTTCCGATTTCTGGAAGGAGTGGCCGAGGGGGAAGCTCATCGGGGCGAACCGCCTTTTTGCGCCCGCGGATGGAAACGGTCAAACGTCGCCGCCAAGCGATCCTCGTCCACGTGGGTGTAAATCTCCGTGGTCGCGATGCTGGCGTGGCCGAGAAGTTCCTGAATCACGCGGAGATCGGCGCCGCCGGAAAGCAGGTGGGTGGCGAAGGAGTGGCGGAGCAAGTGGGGATAGACCCGGGCGTCGAGTCCGGCGGCCTGGGCGGCCTTTTTCACAATGCCCCAAAGGTGGGAGGTGGTGAGGCGGCGGCCGTGGTTGCCGAGGAACACCTCGCCGCCGGATTTCGAGCGCACGAGCTTTGGTCGGCCCGTGTCGAGGTAACGGCGGAGGGTCTCCTCCGCGGCTTTGCCCAGGAGAACGAGCCGCTCCTTGTTGCCCTTGCCGATAACACGGGCGGAGCCGGACTCGAGGTCGAGCTGTTCGATGCGCAGAGATAGAATTTCGGCCGCACGGAGGCCAGCCGCGTAGAGGAGCTCCAACATGGCGCGGTCACGGAGACCGAGCGGGGTTTTGACGGAAGGCGTTTCGAGGATTTTGCGGATCTGGTCCGGCGTGAGCGAGGGCGGGAGTTTGCGGGAGAGCTTGGGGGAGCGGAGGCCGACGGAGAGGTTGGTGGGGAGGCGCCCGGCGCGGTGGAGATGGGTGAAGAAACTGCGGAGGATGGAAGTTTCCAGGCGCAGGGTGGTGGGACCGACCCGGCCGGAGAAGCGGCGGTAGGAGAGGAATTCACGCAGATCGTCGGGTTTAAGCGAGCGCCAGTCCTTGCCGGGGAATTTCCGTTCCACCCAGCCGGTGAGTCGCTCCAGCAGACGGCGTTGGATGGATTGTGTGCGCATGGCGTGGCCACGCTCCATGGCGCCGGAGGCCAGGAAATCCTCCACCGGGCGGTGGTCCAGTTCGCTCACGATTTGGGCAAGCCAGGTTCGGAGCCGGTGAGGCGGCGACAGGCCTCGCGGTAGCGTTCGAGCGTGCCTCGGATGACTTCGGCGGGCAGTTGCGGGCCGGGGGGTTGGCGATTCCAATCCTTCAGGCTGGAGAGGTAGTCCCGGACAAACTGTTTGTCGTAGCTGGGCGGGTTGTTCGTCGATCAGGAGCAGGTTGCCTTTTTTATCCGTGCCGAACTCAAATTTGGTGTCGGCGAGAATGATGCCGACTTTTTCCGCGTGTTGCTGGGCGGCAGTGTAAACGGCGAGGCTGCGATCGCGGACTTGGCGGAAAATGACGGAACCCAGCTCCTTCTCTGCCTGAGCGTCGGTGAGGGGGAGGTCGTGGCCCCGCTCGGCCTTGGTGGTGGGGGTGAAGATGGGCTGGGGAAGTTTGGCGGCTTCGAGGAGTCCGGGTGGCAGAGGTCGCCCCCAGGCCGAGCCTTTCTTTTGGTATTCTTCCCAGGCGCTGCCGGCGAGATAGCCGCGGACGACGCATTCGACGGTGAGGGGCTGGGCGGCGCGGCGGGAGATGGAGGTAAGAAGGATGCCTTTGCCGGGGATCGGGTTGGGGAGAATAACGTCGTAGGCGGAGATGCGGTCCGTGGCGACGAGCCAGATTTCATCCTGCCAGCGGTAGATGTCCCGGACCTTGCCGGAGCGGAGGAGGACGGGGGTCATCGCGCACGATGGTAAACTGCAGCAGAAGAAATGGGGAAATTTCGTTTAGGTTTACGTTTAGATTTACGAAAAAGTTGGGAACTCGCTCGGGACGATCGTCCCGGCGGGGCGCGTTGAAATTTTAAAGCACGACTTTTTTCGGCCTGCCCGGAGGTCGGACCCTACCAAGTTTGAGTACTGGGTGTCTTGACGGAGGGGGGTATCTGGGAGATTATCTTTGTGCGCTTCTTATCAAGAGCAGTGGAGGGGCTGGCCCTGTGAAACTGCGGCAACCGGGTTCGTCTTAGGCGAACTGGCAAGGTGCCAAACCCAGTCAGGCGCAGACCCGCAAGGGGATGCGTCGGAGAGGATGAGAGGATCCGCATGCCGCGCGTAGGCGCGATGGGGCTCCCCGATTCCTTGCAGGCGAACGGACCGGCCGTTTTTCGGGTCCGAAAATGGGTGAGGGGCGTGAGCAGACCATGGCCGGAAAATTTTTCTCCCAGCTGAAGTGTCGCGAGTGTGGACGGACCTATCCGGCCAAGGCGGTCCACGTCTGCGAATTCGACTTCGGCCCGCTCGAGGCGGACTACGATTACCAGGCGATCGGTGGGGCCTTGAACCGGAAGGTGATCGAATCCCGCCCGAAATCGATGTGGCGTTACCGGGAACTTCTTCCGCTGGAGGGCGAACCCACGGTGGGCACCCAGGTGGGTTTCACGCCGCTGGTGAAGGCGCAACCATCCCACGCTGAGTTTCAAGGACCGCGTCGTGGCGGTGGCGCTCTCCCGCGCACGGGAGTTGGGTTTCAAGGTGGTGGCCTGTGCCTCCACGGGCAACCTAGCCAACTCGGTGGCGGCCAATGCGGCCGCCGCGGGTCTGGAGAGCTGGGTGCTGATCCCGGCCGATCTGGAGGCCAACAAGGTGCTCAACAGCATCGTCTATGGGACGAACGTGGTGGGGATCGAGGGCGCGTACGATGCGGTCAACCGGTTGTGTTCTGAGATCGCCGGCAAACACGGCTGGGGATTTGTGAATGTGAACCTGCGGCCGTACTACGCCGAGGGATCGAAGACGTTCGGGTTTGAGATCATGGAGCAGCTGGGATGGAGGATTCCGCGTCATACGGTGGTCTGCATGGCGAGCGGCTCGCTCCTGACCAAGATCCATAAGGCGTACGGCGAGTTCACCAAGCTGGGGATCGTCGACAAGGCGAACTTTTCCATCCACGGGGCCCAGGCGACGGGCTGCAATCCGATCTCGGCGGCGCGGAAGAGCGGGACGGATTTGATCCGGCCGGTGCCGCATCCCAAGACGATTGCGAAGTCGCTGGCGATCGGCAC
>JBEANM010000211.1:0-2532 GCA_041165425.1 Verrucomicrobiota bacterium | reverse complement strand
ATCATCCGCCAGCTCCGCCTGCGGCGCCCGATTTACTCGAAAACCACCAACTACGGCCACTTTGGCCACCGCGGTAACCCGGCCTACGCGCCGTGGGAGCACACGGACCGAGTCCGCGAGCTCCGCCGCCACGCCGGCCTGAACTGAACCCCTCCCAGGAGACAAACCCATGAGCACCACCACCCTCGCCCCGAAAACCACCAAGACCCGCGGCCCCAAAGCCGGAGACTATCAGGTCAAGGACCTCGCCCTCGCCGAACTCGGCCGCAAGGAGATTGAGATCGCCGAGAAGGAAATGCCCGGCCTAATGGCCATCCGCGAGAAGTACGCCAAGGACAAGCCCCTCGCCGGCGTTCGCGTGACCGGCTCCCTGCACATGACCATCCAGACGGCGGTGCTCATCGAAACTTTCGTGGATCTTGGCGCGGACGTGCGCTGGGCCAGCTGCAATATTTTCTCCACCCAAGATCAGGCCGCCGCGGCCATCGCCGCCGCTGGCATCCCCGTCTTCGCCTGGAAGGGCGAGACGCTCGAGGAGTACTGGGACTGCACCTGGAAGGCCATCGTCAACCCCGAGGGCAAGGGCCCGCAGCTCGTCATCGACGACGGCGGGGACGTCACCCTCTTCCTGCACAAGGGCTACGAGCTCGAGGAAGGCGACGGCTGGGTCAACACCCCCTCCTCCAGCCATGAGGAAAAGGTCATCAAAGATCTCCTTAAGAAGATTCACGCGGAAAGCCCCTATATTTTCCACGAACTGGTCAAGGAGTGGAAAGGCGTGGCCGAGGAAACCACCACCGGGGTACACCGCCTCTACAAGCTGCAGGAGCTTGGCAAATTGCTGGTGCCGGCGTTCAACGTGAACGACTCGGTGACCAAGTCCAAATTCGACAATCTTTACGGCTGCCGCCACTCCCTGGTCGACGGCCTCAACCGTGCCCTCGACGTGATGATCTCGGGCAAAGTGGCTGTGGTGTGTGGCTATGGGGACGTGGGCAAAGGCTCCGCCCAGTCGCTTCGCGGACAAGGCGCCCGGGTGATCGTGACCGAAATCGATCCGATCAACGCCCTGCAGGCCGCGATGGAGGGATATGAGGTGACCACAGTGGAAGAGACCCTCGGCCGCGCCGACATCTACATCACCACGACCGGCAACAAGGACGTGATCACCATCGAGCACCTCAAAAAGATGAAGGATCAGGCGGTGGTCGCGAACATCGGCCACTTCGACAACGAGATCCAGGTCGACAAGCTCAACAACCTGTCCGGCGTGAAGCGGGTCAACATCAAGCCCCAGCTCGACAAGTACGTCTTCCCCGACGGTCGGGAATTATTCCTCCTCGCCGAAGGGCGCTTGGTCAACCTGGGTTGCGCCACGGGTCATCCCAGCTTTGTGATGAGCAACAGCTTCTCCAACCAGACGCTGGCGGCGCTCGACCTCTGGAAGAACCGGTCCATCTACAAGCCGGCGGTCTACGTTCTGCCCAAGAAGCTGGACGAGGAGGTCGCTCGTTTGCACCTCGAGAAGATTGGGGTGAAACTGACCAAGCTCACCAAGGACCAATCCGACTACCTTGGCATCCCAGCCGAGGGCCCCTTCAAGCCCGAGCATTACCGGTACTAAAGCTTCATCCTAGATAGGCCACTTTCGATAAAAGTGGCCTAAAAGTGGCCTATCTAGCTTGGGCGCGCAGAAGGGGGCAGGCAGCGGCGAGGGAAAATTTAACTCCCCTACCCATTCCGCCTTAAACCTTCCGCCTTACACGGCAGGGAGGATTTAAAGTTAAGACCTAGTTCTTTTTTGCTTTCGGGGGGATGAGTAAGGACAAGGCGATCGAGCCGCCAACCAGCGCGGTGATGATGACCAGGGACCAGGCGATCGGGAACTTCCCGCCGAACACATCGTTGAGCCAAGCCATCTTCAAGCCGACAAATACCAGGACCAGACCCAGGCCGAATTTAAGGAAGTGGAACTTATCCACCACGCCGGCAAGCAGGAAGTAGAGCGCCCGCAGACCGAGGATGGCAAAGACATTCGAGGTCAGGACAATGAGCGGCTCCTTGGTGATGGCGAAGATGGCGGGGACGGAGTCGATCGCGAAGACGATGTCGCAGAATTCGATAAAGATCAGGCAGACCATCAAGGGAGTGTCTGACTTGTGGGTGACGGGCAAGACTCTTTGCAGAAACCGCAGAACAGGGTTGGTCTCGGGGTTGATGGCTTGATCCGGAGAAAAGAAGATCTTGATACCGGTCAGAATCAGAAAGATCCCTAGGACCACATTGATCCAGTGGATCTGCAAGAGGACGGCACCGAGGGCGATGAAGACAACACGGAAGAAAATGGCTCCCAGAATCCCCCAAAAAAGGATTTTGTGCTGGTACTTGGCGGGGATGCCAAAGAAGCGAAAAACCACGACAAAGATGAAGAGATTGTCGACCGCCAGGGACTTTTCGACGATGAAGCCGGTCAGAAATTCCAAGGCGGAGTAACGGGCCTGCCGATCCGGATCAAATCCAGGTAGGGCCATG
>JBEANM010000210.1:0-3972 GCA_041165425.1 Verrucomicrobiota bacterium | reverse complement strand
AGCACATGGCGAACATAGTTCGAGCCGATAAACCCGCACCCGCCGGTCACCAGAATCGCCTCGCTCATTTCCTTGAGAATAAACCTAAGCTCCGCCACTGACCACCTTCTATCTCTTAATTCCCGCCTACCCCTTTCCACCTTCCACCCAGATTCCTAACTCGCGGCTTATCTCTGTTTTTGGAATGATTGGTTTTCATGGCTTTCGAAAAAGACACCATCGCTGCCTGTGCCACTCCCCCGGGAGTTTCCGCCTTGGCGCTGATTCGGGTCAGTGGGCCCCAGGCCGCCGCCATTGCCGCGGATCTCGCCGGGGAGACCCTGCCCCCGCGCCAACCCATCGCCCGTCGTCTCCGCTTGGAAAAACAGCTCCTGGATGAGGCCGTCGTCACGTTGTGGCCGGGTCCCCGCTCCTACACCGGCGAGGACCTGGTCGAAATCAGCTGCCACGGCAACCCGCTGGTCGTGGAAACCATCCTGCAGGCGGTTCACCGCAAGGGAGCCCGGATGGCCCGTCCGGGGGAGTTCACCGAACGGGCCTTTCTCCACGGCCGGATCGATCTCACCCAGGCCGAAGCCGTTCTTGACGTCCTCCATGCCGGTTCCGAGCGCGCCCTGCTCGCCGCCCAACGGGCCTTGGCGGGCCAACTCCGGGAGCGTCTCATGGAGATCCGTTCCGGTCTGCTCGATCTCCTCGCCCGGATCGAGGCCTACATCGATTTTCCGGAGGAGGATATCCAACCCGAGGTGGGTGAAGGTTTCCGCAGCGAGGTGAGCCGCCTGCTTCAATCCATCTCCGGCCTTCTCGCCACCGCCCCGTTGGGGCAACGGTTGCGCTCGGGCTATCGCCTCGTCCTCATGGGGCCTCCCAACGTCGGAAAATCCAGCCTTCTGGCCATTGTCAGCCCTGTTCCCGGCACCACCCGCGACACCGTGGAGGAGTCCATCGTCCTCGCCGGTTTCACGGTCCGATTGATCGACACCGCCGGCCTTCGCCCCTCCTCCGATCCGGTCGAACAGGAAGGCATGAACCGGACCCGGACCGCCGCAGAACAGGCCGACCTCGTGCTGGCTTTGATTGATCGGACCCAACCCCAAGATCCGTGCGAATCGGAATGGGCCCACCTCCACGACAAGCTGATCCGCATCCTCACCAAGGCCGATCTTCCCGCCGCCTTTTCCGGTGAGGGCCATCCCGTCTCCGCTCAGACCGGTGAGGGCTTGGATTTGTTGCGCCGAACCGTGGCCCAACGACTGGCCGGCAATTTCCTCGCCCCGGGATCTGAGGAAATTGCCGTCAACGCCCGGCATGCGGAAGGGTTGCAAAGGGCCACGGAAGCCCTTGCCACCGCCTCGAGCTCTCTCGCCACCCGCGCCGCTCCGGAACTGGTGGCTTCGGATCTTCGCCTCGCGCTGCAGGCCCTGGAATCCATCCTCGGGGTGGGCACTTCGGAGGATGTGCTCGACCGCCTGTTCGCGCAGTTTTGTATCGGCAAATGAACTTCTACACCTCCCTCGTTCGCCCGGTTCTCTTCCGTTTTGAGCCGGAGACCGCTCACCGCTTCACCTTGGCGGCCCTGCGGGTTCCCGGATTAGCCCGCCTCTTCGTCCCCCGCACGCCCCCGGCCGGGGATAAAGTCACCCTGATGGGCCTCACATTCCGCAACCGCCTCGGCATCGCCGCCGGGGTGGACAAAAACGGCGAGGTTCCCCTGGCCTGGAAGGATCTCGGCTTCGGCTTTGCCGAGCTCGGCACCGTCACCTACCACCCGCAGCCGGGAAACCAGAAGCCGCGGGTGTTCCGCTATCCGCCGCAGCAGGCTTTGGTGAACCGCCTGGGCTTTCCCAACATCGGCGCCAAGGCTTTTGCCGCCCAACTCCGCCAGCTCCGCACCCGCCGCGCCATCTACGATTTCCCTATCGGTATCAATCTGGGTAAATCCAAGATCACCCCTTTGGCCGATGCGCCGTCGGACTATCTGGGTTCGCTCAAGCTCCTCCACGCGCTGGGAGACTTTTTCGTCATCAACATCAGCTCCCCCAACACGCCCGGGCTACGGGACCTGGCCCAACCCGACGACCTGCGCCGACTGCTCTCTTCCCTGCAGGAGTTCAACCGCGCCTCCTCCGACCCCAAGCCTCTGCTCCTAAAAATCTCCCCGGATACGGAGGACCGCTACTTCCCCGACATCATCGCCATCACCCGGGAATTTAACCTCGCCGGCATCGTGGCCACCAACACCACCTCCCAAAGGGCCGATGGCGACCCTCGGGAAGCCGGTGGCCTCAGCGGCCGACCCCTGACCCATCGCGCTTTGGCCGTCACCCGCCTGCTCCGCCCGCTTTTGGCTAAGGATCAGATTCTCATGGGCGTGGGTGGTGTTATGAACTCCGGTCACTACCTGAATCGTCGCCAAGCCGGGGCTGATCTCGTCCAGATGTACACGGGTCTCGTCTACCTAGGCCCCACCGCCGCCTGGGATATCCTCGGACGCGGCTGATTTAGTTTTTCCGCTAGTTAGGGTCGGTTGTCTCAACCGACCATGCGGACGGCTTTAGGCCACGCGTCATTTGCGTGGTTTTCGTTCACATTAACGAAAAGCTTATTTCGATCGGCGTGATCCTTTTTTGGCTTTTCCAGTTTTTTTATCGATCGGATTTTCAATCTCCTGCTCCATCAGCCATAAACAGTCCGAAAGCCGGTTCAAATACCTCGGAATCAGGCTGCGGATATTTCCCTGGGCCTTTTCCAGTTTCCAGATTTCCCGCTCGGCCCGGCGGCACACCGTCCGGGCAAAATCCAAAGCCGCTCCAGCCGTGGAACCCCCGGGAGTTGACCATCCCTTCGCTTTCGGCGCGGCCTTTTCCATTTTTTCAATCTGCCGGTCGAGTAGATCCAAATCCCCCTCGCCCAGCCGGGCATATCCGTCCTGCTCATACCGGTGCAGATCCTCTGGTGCCACTGCCAACTCCCCCATTAACCCCACCAAGGCCTTCTGGATCTTCTCGAGGAGGCCCTTCGTCTCCTTTCGGGCCAAGGACCGCGCCGCCTCCACCCGGGGGTTCTCCTTGGATACCCGCCGCCCGTACATCAGGGCCGTTGACCCCCCATCCCCTGTGCGTGTGGAAATTGACATTTCTCTGCCTTACCCAAGAGATGCTAGCTTCCAAGAACTTCCATGAACCGGCAAAGACTTGTTTCCCTGGCCGTCCTCGGCGGAGGCGTGGCCCTGCTCGCCCGCCAGTCCGGCTTTGTCCACCTGGACCTCTACCTTTTTGGCTTCGATTTGCGCCTCCCCCTGGTTCTCCTCGGTTTCCTCCTGGCCGGTTTCCTCGCTGGCGCTCTGCTAAAATCCTCCTGAACGTGTCCCGGTCCGCCCGTCTCCTCTTCGGCAACACCGACCGCGTACCTGACCTCGCCTACGCGACCGGCATCTTCGTCCCGGACGACTTCGTTTGGTTCCAAACCCCTCGCGGAAAAACCCATGTTCTGCTCGGCCCCTTGGAAATCGACCGCGCGCGCCGCACCGCCCGGGTCGACTCCTGCCTTGATCTAGAGGAGGAAAAGAAACGTCTCGGTCTCACCCAGCCCTCTTTTCCCCGACTCTTGGGAACCATTCTCCGCCGCCACGGCATCCGTTCGGCGGAGGTCCCGGCCTCCTTCCCCGTGGGACTTTTCCGGGAGCTCCAAAAAGCCGGAGTCCGCCTCCACCCCATCCCCGAGCCCTTCTTTCCCCAACGGCTCAAAAAAAGCCCGTTGGAACTCCGCCACATCGCCCAAGCGTTACGGGCGGCCGAGGCAGGCCTGCAGCGCGGCGTGGAGGTTCTCCGGGCCGCCAAAATCGGACCGAGACAGATCCTCCGATGGGGAGGCTCGATCCTCACCTCGGAACGTCTCCGGATTGAGATGGAGTCAGCCTGTCTCCGGGCTGGCGCCCTCGCCAAAGACACCATCGTGGCCGGTGGGATGCAG
>JBEANM010000209.1:0-2782 GCA_041165425.1 Verrucomicrobiota bacterium | reverse complement strand
GCATCGCGACAACGGCCAAGCCGCAGAGTAGCTCGACCATGGTAAATCCCGTCGATGTCTTCAGGGGAACTTTGCTCATGGAGTACTCGCGGTAACGGCTACCCGGTAGAAGCGCCTTGCAGGAGGATTGGCTTCCGTATCATCAAAATTTTGCGTTCCACCGCTACCGGTGAAGGTCGTGCTCTTGGCAATCCAGTTTCCTGAAGCCAGAGAGTCCCGACTCTCGACCACATACCGGTAGCCGGTTTGGGTCGCAAAGGAGACCCGAAAGCCGGATGGGTCGAGCCGGGAGACGGAAACCTGCGGCACCGGCAGTGTCCCAGCCGAAGCCAAGGTGACCTCCGCGTAGAGCCGCGGGGCCAGATAAATTCCGTCAGAGGGCACATGAAGGTTGGAATCCTTGGTATAAAACTTGGGAATGTCAGAGGTTTGTTGGGTGGCGTTGTACAGAGAACTGACCATGAGATGAAGCCGCCCGGCATGCAGCCCCTCTTGCACATACGAGCGAATTTTGGAATCAGCCAAATTCACCCTAAATCGCAGCACGGTTCCTTCCGGAACTGAGGTTCCGGAAGAAACGGGAGCACTGACAAAGTTTCCGTTGAAATCGATGTATCCAGGGGCCTCGGCGATGGCCCAGGGAGAAGGCTCAAAAGCCTCCTCGACGTTATTGGTGACATCCCGGGGACTGCCATCACCGCCGAAATCGATGGCATAGGCATTCCGAACGTTTTTAACGCCCCCCAAGGTCTGGAAGGGCGAATCCTGATTGAAGGACTCACGAGAAAAACCTCCGCGGTAGCCCACCCCATAAATTTCAATGGGCCGACCTGGGTCGGAATCGGTCGCCGGATTTTGGTAGGTGGACAGCGAGTCGGCCGATGAGTCAAAAAAGAAACTTCCGTTGTTCTGCACGACCACCCAAATCTCTAGTGAGGTCACTTGATAGTTGACGGCTCCCTGCCCCGCCGCCGCCAGGGAGGAGGTTGAAAAATCCAAAAAAAACTGCCCATCCCGATCGTCAAAATCATAACCAGGGATGTTATCGAGGGCTCCATAGGCTCCGAAAACTGAGGCAGACGGCCGGCGGTCGTTAGGGGGAATATCGTTAATAAAGGGATACATGTGTTTGTCCCCAGCCGGCTCTAGGATGACTCCTCCATAGGCCCGCCCAACCCCACAAAGGACCAAGGCGAGAAGAATCAGATGGCTTAGCCGCATACCAACCCGGGCATTACGAGCGCTTCAGCCGGAGTCGGCGTGAAGCCAAAAGGGCGGCTCCGGCCGCCATCAACAAAACAGAGGCCGTGGGCTCAGGAACCATGGACACACCGTCAAGATCCAGCGTGACAGTTTTTCCGGCGTTTACTGTGTCGACGGACAGCGCGATCTGAACATTTTGGATTCCGCCGAAAATGGTGTTGAAAGCAGCCTGTCCCGTCCCGGCAGCGCCGTAAGACTGAAATGAGGTGATTTCGTTGAGAATCGGCAACTGCAGAAGGGTCCAACTGTTGGGATTCACCAAAAAATTCACACTACTCCCCGCCCGGCCGGCGCCGGCATCGAACCGAGCATAAAAGTTAAGGGCCACATCCGCATTGTGTCGGACATAGGCGGAAAAGGTTGTAACTCCGGCAGTCAGCCAGTTCCCCACGAAAGCATCCCCGCTGGCGTTGTTGGCATCATTCCCACGGAAAACAATCGCGCCAAAACCACTTCCGGAAACGGTGGCGGGAGCCGAGATGAATCCGCTGTTACCCACCCCACCGGTAGCCGACCATGCCGGAGCACTGCTGGTTCCGTAAACCCATCCTGAAGAGCTCGCCTCGAAACTCTCCGTAAACGGCAAAACGGAGACCGCCTGACCTGCTTGTGCCAATGCCAGCCAGAGCAGAAGAGAGCCTAGTTTTTTCATTATGAGAAAAAGTATCAAAGCACAGATTTAGCCTCTGTAAATGAGATTAAGTCTCAATAAGCATGTTTTTATGCCCCCTGCTTTTTTTTATTAGCAGACCTTCTTAAAGCAACTCGAATAAGCATTATACATCAATAACTTGCATTTATGAATTCAGTTGGCACCGGAATTCGTTTTAAACTGTAAAAACCGAACCCACTTGCGGGGTGTGGTGGTTTTGCTATCTACATTTTTCTTCTATGGCCGACTTCGATCTCAAGGACACCATCCTCACCCGGTTGGGCGAGAACTACGACCTGCACGACAATACGTGAACCGCACCCTCGTGAAGGTTCAGCGCACGATTGGTTTCGACAAGATCTACGCCCGGGCCGAGGGCGCCTACCTCTACGACCTCGACGGCAAGGACTACCTCGACTTCCTCAGCGGCTACAGCGTCTTCAACATCGGCCGCAATCACCCCACTGTCCAAAAGGCCATCCGGGACGTCCTCGAACTCGATCTCCCCAACATGGTCCAGATGGACTGCTCGGTTCTCTCCGGCCTGCTGGCCGAGGCCCTCGCCAAGAAACTCGCGCCCCGCGATGCCTGCTTCCTCTGCAACTCCGGCACCGAGTCCGTCGAAGGCGCCCTCAAATTCGCCCGCGCCTACACCAAGCGTCCCCGTATCCTCGCCCAGGAAGGCTCTTACCACGGCCTCTCCTTCGGCGCCCTCTCCATCACCCACTCCGGCAACTTCCGCGAGGATTTCGGCCCCTTCCTTCCCGGGGCGGACTTCGTGAAATTCGGCGATATCGAAGATCTCGAGAAAAAACTCCGCTCCAAGGACGTGGCCGCCTTCATCTTCGAGCCCGTCCAAGGCAAAGG
>JBEANM010000208.1:0-5002 GCA_041165425.1 Verrucomicrobiota bacterium | reverse complement strand
AAGGACGCAGGCCAGGGCGAGGGCAAAAAGAATCAACACGCCGCCCATCGTCGGGGTCCCCTGCTTGCTTTCGTGCAGATCCGCCAACTTGTGCACCTCCTCTTTTTTGCGAAGCGGTTGGCCCAACTTGAGGCGGCGAAGGATCTCAATGACGCGCGGCCCGATCCAGAGACAGAAAAGAAAGGAGGTGATGGCCGCCCCGACGGTGCGGAACGTCACGTACTGAAACACGTTGAGCGGGCCGAACTGTTCGCTGAGGAGACTCAGATAATAAAGCATGGTTCAGCTCCCCTTTCTCAGTTCAGCAGCCACCCGATCCATCGCCTGGGAGCGGCTGCCCTTCACGAGAATCCGGTCATCTGCCTTGGCTTCACGCCGGTAGGCGGCGAGCAGCTCCTCGCGATTGGCAAACCAGCGGGCCCACTCGCCTTGGCGCACCTTGCGGGCGGCCTCGACGAGAAACTTTGCCTCGGCGCCGACGGCGAAGCAGAGGCCGGTCCGGCTGCGGGCAACCGTTGCGCCTGAATCTTCGTGCAGCATCTGGCTGAAGGAGCCGAGTTCCGCCATCGCCCCGAGCAGCGCCACCGCCCGCCCCTCGCCCGGCAGACTTTCAAGGGTGGCGATGGCCGCGGCGAGGCTGTCCGGATTCGCGTTGTAGCTGTCATCCAGCAACCAGCCCGTGCGGTGCTTCTCAAGTTTTACGCGGCCACCCGGGAGTTGGATTTTGTTCAGGGCCTCAGCCGCGGCTTGGGGTTCAGCCCCCAGCTCCAGCCCGGCGGCTAAGGCCATGGCGGCGTTCATCGCCATGTGCGTACCCGGCACCGGGAGACATACCTCCGCCCGTCCCTGCGGACCATCGAAGGAAAATCGGGTGCCGGCACCATCGCTCTGGATGGAGCCAAGGCGGTAATCCACTTTCTCTTTCCGGCCCACGCGCACCACGCGGGCCCGGCAACCTTCCAGGGTGATCTTTTCCATCGGATCATCCGCGTTGGAGATCGCCAACCCGGTTGAAGGAAGCGCGCGATAGAGGGCGCCCTTTTCCCGGGCAGTCGCCTCCTTGGAACCCGTACCCTCGATGTGGGCCCAACCAATGTTGGTTACGAGGCCGACCTCCGGACCGGCCAATTCCGCCAGCGGTCCGATTTCCCCGGGTGCGTTCATCGCCACTTCCACCACGGCCCAGCGGTCCTGTTCCCCAATACCAAGCAGCGTGAGAGGAACGCCGAAATGGTTGTTCAAGTTACCCGGCGTGCGGTGACAAGGACCCAGGGTGCCGAGAACCGCCGCGAGCATTTCCTTGGTGCTGCTTTTCCCGGAACTGCCGGTGATGGAGGCCACCCGCACCGAAAGAAGCCGCCGGTAGCCGCGGGCCATCTGCTGTAGCGCCATCTGGGTGTCCTTCACCAAAAGCAGCGCAAAACCCGGCGGAACCTTGCCCACCTCCTCACGGGAAACGATGGCCCCGATGGCCCCCTTCTCGGAGGCCCCGGCGATGTGCTCATGTCCGTCATGCTTTGGACCCCGGATCGCCACAAAAAGTTGTCCGGGCTGGATGGTTCGGCTGTCGATGCCAACGCCAAAAGCCACACGCTCCCCGGAACCACGCACGATTTTCGCGTCCGCCAACTCTGCAAGGGTGGAAAGGGAGAGCGGCTTCACGCGCGCCCCCTTTCGGCGAGAGCTTTCTCCACCTCGCGCCGGTCGGAAAATGGAAACTTTTCCCCGCGAATTTCCTGCGTCTCCTCGTGCCCCTTTCCGGCCACGAGAATCACATCCCCGGAACCGGCGGAACGTACGGCGATGCGAATCGCCTCCGCCCGGCTTTCTATCTTCTGGACGGCCGCGCCCTGGGGTAGTCCGGTCGCCATTTCGCGGAGAATGGCGGCGGGGTCTTCGCTCCGCGGATTATCGGAAGTGAGGATGACGCGGTCGGCGAGGCGGGCGGCGGCGGCGGCCATCTTGGGACGCTTCCCGTGATCGCGGTCCCCGCCGGCACCTAGGACGATCCAGAGCGAGCCGCGGGTGATCGGACGGAGGGTGGCGAGAGCCGCCTCCACCGCATCGGCCGTATGGGCGTAATCCACCAGGACGCCACGGTTTCGGCCGGCACCCCGGCGAGGATCGCGGCACTGGCGGCCGCAAGGGCGTTGGCCACATTGAAGCGACCGAGCCATGGCAGGGTGGCGGGAAATTCACCTTCGGGGGTCACCAGAAGAAACGAGGAGCCCTGAATTCCCATCTTCAAATCGGCAACTCGGACTTCCCCTTTTTCCAAGCCGTACCGAAGGATCCGAACGCCGGGTGCGCACCGGGCCGCCATCCGCACCCCACATGGATCGTCCACGTTCACCGCGGCAAAGGTTCCGGCGCGGAGGCCACGAAAGAGCAGTGCCTTCGATTCCTCATAAGCTTCCATCGTTAGGTGATAGTCAAGGTGGTCCCGGCCAAGGTTGGTGAAAACCGCCCCGGCGAAATCGAGACCCTCCGTCCGACCCTGCGCGAGGGCGTGTGAGCTGACCTCAATGGAAGCGGCCCGGCAGCCGTTCCCGCGCATCTCCGCGAGAAGCTGCTGCAGATCGAGCGCCTCCGGTGTGGTGTGCTGCGCGGGAGCGCAACCTTTGCCGGTATCATTCGAGACCGTACCGAGAAGACCACACCGCAGGCCGCCCGCTTCGATTGCAGATGGCGGGACGGATGCCCGTAGAAGTTGGCCGCCATGCGGCCGAGCGCGCGGCGACCACTCTCGACCCGGATATTGGGAACGGAGAGATCGGCTAGACGTTTCTCAGCCACGACCGCCACGGCACCACGTTGGATGGCGTCGGGCACAAAAGCGTGGCCATCGCGCTGGAGTCCCTTCCAGGTGCAGAAGACGGAGCCGGGCGAGACGCGACGGGCATCATAGGCCAGCGAGGAAACTTCCGCCTGTTGCGGACCATCCCAGGACCGCACTTTCACGCCGTCCATGATCTCGGTGAGATTCATGGGGTCTCCCGCCTTGCCACAACCGAAGTCCGATTCAGGTTGAGTTGCTGGGCCACATGCGTGGCGATCTCACGGAAAGCCGGACCGGCGATCTGGCCGCCGTAGTATTTTTTTCCCTTCGGGTGATCGACGAGGATGGAAACCACGAACTCAGGCTTCTCGGCGGGCAAATAGCCGATAAAGGAGGCGCGGTACTGGTTGACGTAACCCTGGGGCGTGTACTTCTGAGCCGTGCCAGTCTTGCCTGCCACTTCGAAACCCGGCACCTGCGCCTCGGCGGCGGTGCCCTCTTCGGAAACCACCCCGCGCAGCGCCTCGGTCACTTGTTTGGCCACCTCGGGACGGACCACCTGGCAGACAACCTTGGGCAAAAACTGCATCACGACGCGGTTGTCGCGATCGACCACCGCCTTGATGAGCCGCGGCTCCATTCGCTTCCCCCCGTTGGCGATGGCGGCGTAGGCCAAAGCCATCTGGAGATTGGTGACGGCGATTTCATAGCCCATCGGAAAACGTGTCAGCGAAACCTTCGTCCACTTTTTCAAGGGGTGGAGCGTGCCCGCGACCTCCCCGGGCAGAATCCCCTCGCCCTTTTGGGCCTTGGCCCCAAAGCCGAACAAACGCCCGTAGTGGTGCAGTTTTTCCTGCCCCAGCAGCACGGCCAGCTTGGCCATGCCGATGTTACTGGATTTGGCAATGATTTCCCGAAGGGTGAGCAGGCCGTACGGCTCATGGTCCTTCAACCAGTGCCCGGCCATCATCATCTGGCCGTTTTCACAAAAGAAGGTGCTACCGAGATCAGCCACGCCCTCATTCAGACCGGCGGCGAGAGTGACAATCTTGAAAGTGGAACCGGGCTCGTAAGCGTCGGCGATCACGCGCTCCTTCATCGCCTCCGGTTGGAAGGAGTCGCGGTGATTCGGATCAAAAGTGGGCCGGCTGGCCATCGCCAGAATCTCCCCGGTGGCGGGGCGGACGATGAGGATATGAAGATTGTCGGGTTGAACCTGTTCGACGAGCCGATCCGCTTCCCTCTCCACGATGTGCTGAATGCCCTGATCGATGGTGAGAACGACATGGTAGCCGTCGCGGGCGGGCCGGTCCGAGAGGCGGAAGTAAGGGATCTCGCGGCGCCGGGCATCGCGGATGATCCGGCGCTCCCCGGCTACCCCCTTCAAATAACGGTCCATCGACTTTTCGATGCCGGCTTCGCCGGTTTCAAAACTCACGGTCCGATCCGAACCCACCGTCTGGTCGCGCAGGTTGACAAAACCGAGGACCTGGGAAGTTTCCGTGCCATTGGGATAGTCGCGCGTGGTTTTGCGTTCGAGCCGAACCGAGCGGAGTTGGGCTGCCCGAAGCCTGCCCTCCAGGTCCGCATTCACGCCGTCCGCAATTTTCTGGTAGCGGTTCTGGGGATCGATCTGCCCACGGAGCCACTCCGCGGAAACTCCCAAGAGGGTGGCGAGGGTGGGAAGTTCCTGCGGCCGCTCGGCAAGAATTTTACCGTCAAGCCGGACTTCGATCCGCGGAACACTTTGGGCAAGGACGCGGCCGCCGGTATCGAGTATGGAACCACGCTGGGCCGGGACGGGTTCCCCGCTGGTGTGGAGGCGAATCGCCTCCTCGCGGTACTCGTGCTGTTTGACCATCTGGATGTAGATCAGCCGGGCGGAAACAGCGGTGAAGGCGATGGCCAGACCGACCGTGATCATGATGATCCGGGAACGGGGATTCATCGACCTCCCTCCCGGGCGATATCCGTCGGGGCCGGGGAACGACGGGCTGGTGCCTCAACAATTTCCAGCTGGCTGACGCTGATCAGGCCGAGGGTCATTTCGGCCGAGCGCTCGGCCAGATGCCGGGGCGAGCGGAGCTTCTCCGCCTGGAGGCGGGCGGACTTCACCAGATCATCGAGGCGCGCATGGGCGGTCTCCTGCTTTTTCAGCTCGGTGGCTGCACGGATATTGGTGACGTGGAGCAGGACGAAAACGACGACGAGGGAGGTGGTCAC
>JBEANM010000207.1:0-4420 GCA_041165425.1 Verrucomicrobiota bacterium | reverse complement strand
GATCGGCGGGAAATGGGGTCAACCGGGTCATGGAAAACTTTTTCTTAGTCCCGTAGATGCCACGCCCCTCGGCCGGTATCCCATGATCCGGCTGGAGGCTGCCCGGGTAGCCGCAGAGCAGGCCGAGAAGGAGTTTCACACTTGGTCTCAGGTGGATTTGGATGAAAGGAAACGACGGGTCGCAGAGACGCTGGACGACATCGAGAAGCACGGAGATCTTCTGGCCAAAACGCTGATCTGGGAAATTGGGAAGCCATATCTGCAGTCGAAAGTCAGCGTGGAGCGGTGCGTTTCGGGAGTGCGGTGGTATCTCAAGGAGATCGAAAAAATGATGGAAGGGCGTCGACCCATCGGGCTGATCTCCAATATCGCCTCATGGAACTATCCGCTTTCGGTGTTGGTCCACGCGGTCCTGGTGCAATGTCTCGCGGGAAATTCGGTCATCGCAAAGACGCCCACGGACGGCGGAATTCATGCCGTGACCCTGGCGATGGCTTTGGCCCGGAGACGCGGCCTTCCGGTGAGCCTGGTCAGTGGTTCCGGGGGAGAACTGAGCGATGCCCTGGTGCGCAACGATGCGATCGCCTGTCTGGCCTTTGTCGGAGGTAAAAACAACGGGCGGGAAATCGCCAACGCCTTCTATGACCGCTCGAAGCGCTATATGCTCGAGATGGACGGGGTGAACTGTTACGGGGTGTGGGATTTTTCGGACTGGAAGAGTCTGGCGGCGCAGATCAAGAAGGGGTTCGAGTACGGGAAACAGCGCTGCACGGCCTACCCGCGCTACGTGGTGCAGCGGGCCCTGTTTCCCAAGTTCCTCGAGATGTATCTCGGGGTGGTGCAATCCTTACAGGTGGGCAACCCCCTGTTGGTGGAGAAGGCGGAAGATCCTTTGCCGGCGCTCGATTACGGGCCGCTTATCAACAGCCGAAAGGTGGAGGAGTTGCGGGTGCAGATTAGCGAGGCGGTGGCCGGTGGGGCGGTGGCGCTGTACGAGGGTGCCTTGGATGAGTCCCGCTTTACGCCGAACCAAGACAACTCGGCTTATCTGGCTCCGGTGGCCCTGCTCAACCTCCCACGCAACTGTAAGTTATACCATGGGGAGCCTTTCGGGCCGGTGGATTCCGTGGTGGTGGTGGATAGCGTGGACCAAATGATCGCGGAAATGAACGTCTCCAATGGTTCGTTGGTCTCCAGTATTGCCACGGACGATGCGAATTTGCCCAAGCAGGTGGCGGGGGATCTCCGCTGCTTCAAGTTCGGCCACAACAAGGTCCGGTCGCGCGGGGACAACGAAGAGAGTTTTGGCGGGTTTGGCCAGTCGTGGAAGGGATGTTTTGTCGGCGGCCGGTATCTGGTGGAAGCGGTGACGGAAGGTCCCGCCGGTGAGCGGCTGAAGGGGAACTTTCCGGATTACGTGCTTCTGCCGGAGCAGCGCTAACGGATCAGCTGGCCCCGCGGCCCGCGGGCCGGCGGTTGATGAGCCAGAGGCTGACGGCCACGAGCAGGATGATCAGGCCGCTGATGACCAACTCCACCATGTAGTGCTGGAACTTCAGGGGATCCAGCGTCTGGCCCTCCGTCTCCGTGACCGAAAGCGAGGCGCCAATGGTGAGGATGCGTCGGGTGACGCTGATTCCGGCAATCACCAAGAAAGGGTTCAAATCCTGAATGCCGACGTCGTGGACGGGAGAGACCAACAAGCGGGTGACGGTGCGGAGAAGCTCCATGACGATCATAATGAGGAGCACCTCATTAATCAGGGTGATGAGGATGGAGAAGAACGGCTGGTTGACCGAGGTGATGAGGAATTTGATGAGATAAACGGCAATCGCTCCGGCCAAGAACAAAAGCAGCAGGGCCACGCCGCCATAGGTGAAGGTTTCCCCCCGGTGAATCAGACGGAGCAGATTTTGGGCCACGGAAACGCGGGGGGCCGGCTTGGGCATGACCTTAGGCTGGTCTAAATCGGGCGGGAGGCAAGAGGCGAGTCTTGGGCGAAAGGAGCCGGCGGAGGGCTTTCGGTTGGGCGAGCCCAAGAGTTGCGGTAAAGTAAACCTATGGCGCAAGTGACCCTTTTTTATGATGGGGACTGTGGCTTTTGCCAGGGAAGCGTGGAGTGGTTGCTGGCCCGGGCTCTCCCCGATACGTTTGACCCGGTGGCCTACCAGGATGAATCGGCCTTAGCGTTGGGGCCGGATGAAAAGCTTCGGCGGAAAGCGGAGGCTACGGGTTATTGTCTAACCTTCGTGCCCGGATGGCGGTGGCTGGGAAGATTGATCCTCTTTCCGCCGGTCGCCCCTTTGGCATCTTTGGGTTATGCGATCGTGGCCCGAAACCGGCATCACATCTCTCGTTGGATGGGACGGACCTCCTGCCGGATTCCTCCCCGCGCCGAAGGGTGAGTCTAGAATCCCTTCGGCGGGAGATCACCGCCTGTCGGCGCTGTCCCCGGTTAGTGCGTTGGCGGGAAAAGGTGGCGAAAGAAAAAAAAGCGGCATACCGCGCGGAGGAATATTGGGGAAAACCGGTGCCGGGGTGGGGGGATCCGGCAGCCCGGATTGTGGTGGTGGGTTTGGCACCCGGGGCGCACGGGGCTAACCGGACGGGGAGGATGTTTACGGGGGATGAATCGGGCCGCTGGCTCTATCGGGCCTTGTGGCGGGCCGGGTGGGGGAGTCAGGCCGAAAGCGTGGGACGAGAGGACGGCTTAAAGCTTCACCACGTCTGGATTACTTCTCCCGTGAAGTGTGCTCCCCCGGATAACCGGCCGACTCCTGGTGAGAGGGATCATTGTGCCGGTTTTTTTGAAAAAGAACTTGAGCTTTTGGCGTCGGCCCGGGTCTTTTTAGCTCTGGGGGGCTTTGGCTTTGAGGCGGTGGCCCGGTTTTTTGGTCTGCGGCCGAAGCCCAAGTTTGGCCATGGAGTGGAGGTCGCCTTGCCGGGGGGGAGATGGCTGGTGGGGTCCTACCATGTCAGTCAGCAGAACACCTTCACCGGGCGGTTGACGGAGTCCATGTTGGATGCGGTTACCATTTCCCCTTAAGCGCTCGTGGCGAAACTGGCAGACGCACTACCTTGAGGTGGTAGCGGGGCAACCCATGGAGGTTCAAATCCTCTCGAGCGCAGCGTAGCAAGCGAGAGTGTTCCATCTGCCGGAGGCGATTTGCGATTGGCGCCGGGGGCAGGTCCAAGAGGACGTAAATCCTCTCGTCCGCCCAACTCCCTTCCGTAGATTCTGCCCATGCCTGATCTCGAACGTTCCATTGAGTTTGAATTTGTCCGCGCCACGGAAAATGCCGCCCTGAATGCCCTGCGTTTCATCGGCAAAGGAGAAAAGGAGCAGGCGGACGCGGCCGCATGTGATGCGATCCAAGGAGTCTTCGATCTGATCGATATTCGCGGCGAGGTCGTGATCGGCGAGGGAATCAAAGACAAGGCCCCGGGAATCTTTTTAGGCGACAAATTAGGTAAGTGGGGGTCCGGAGATCCGGTTTTCAACATCGCCCTCGACCCCATTGACGGCACCACCAACCTTTCCAAGGGCTCTCCCAACGCCATTTCCGTAATGGCGGCGGCAGAGGCCCCGGCGGAATCCTCCCAGCCGGTCATGCGTAACATCCCAAGCTACTACTCCCACAAGGTCTCCTATGGTCCGGTGGTGGCGGAGTTTCTCCGGCGCGAGGATCCCCAGGCCAACTTTCTGGATGCCCCCCTGGAGGAAACGCTGCCCCGCATGGCCCAGATTTTGCGGAAGAGGATCACCGACATGGTGGTGCTTGTCCTGGACCGACCGAGAAACCAGGCCTTTGTCGATGCGATCCGTCGTTGTGGGGCTTCCCTGCGCACGATTGGGGATGGAGACATCACAGCGGCGGTGGCACCGTCCCTGCCCGATTCCGGGATCGATCTTTATGTTGGGATCGGGGGATCGCCGGAAGGCGTGCTCACGGCCACCGCTTTGCGGGCGCTAGGGGGCGAGCTTCAGCTGCGCATGTGGTTTCCCAATCCCGAGGCCAAGGCCCGGGAGGTTAAGGGTGTGCCAGAATCAGAAATTCAGAGAATTTACCGTTGTCGGGACATTGTCACGGGAGACAGTGCGATCTTTTCCGCGACCGGGATTATCGAAAGTCCGCTACTGCCCGGGGTGAAACTGATCGGCCATAAGGCGATCACCCATACCATTCTGATGCGGGCCCGAAGCCAGACGGTGCGCTACATTCGCGCCGTTCACGATCTCGAGAAAAAGACCATTCATCTGCGCAGCCGTGGGGGAATCGGCAAGGAGTCAAAAATCGGCAAAGGTTAGGCGCTCAGGCCAGCTTTTTCCTCCCGCAGGCGCAACTGGCCACAGGCCGCGTCGATATCGTGGCCCTTTTCGCGGCGAACAGTGGCTTCCACGCCCGCCTCTTGGAAAACC
>JBEANM010000206.1:0-3752 GCA_041165425.1 Verrucomicrobiota bacterium | reverse complement strand
CGCCTTGTCCAAGGCCTTGGCCAGTTCCCCGGTCTGTTCCCCGACCGCCACGAGATCCAAGAACGTGTCGGCAAATCCGCCGACCTGTCGCAGTCCCCGACTTAGGGAATAACCCTCGGAAATCTGCTCCGATGCTTTTTCAAGCCTCACCCGGTAATAGGTGTTGGGAGTGGCGCGGGAAACCAGCTGCATCGCCTGCAATAAGGTGACGCCGTTGCCGAGCAGGTTGGCGAGGGTCTGGCTGAATTGGGCGTAAAACGCCGCCTCCAGCACCGGCCCGGCAATGGGAATCTTCACCCGCGCCTGGTCCCACCAGAGCCGTCCCGCCGGCTTCTGAATCGCCATCACCAGCACCATCCAGCCCCACTGGACCAAAAAGCGGCTGGTGCCGAGCAGCAGCTGGGTGATCAGCGGCGGCTTTTGGGTTTTGAAAAGCATCTCCAGCTGAGGCACCAGAACCACGACAAACAACCCCATCAGCAGGATGCCCGCCCCGGTCACAAACATCGGATAGATCAGGGCCTGAACCACCCGCCCCTTAAGGTCACTGAGCTTTTTTAAATACAGCACCTGCCGTTGCAGAATCGGACCCAGCGCGCCGCTCACCTCCCCCGCCGCCACCAGGTTGCAGTACAGGTCGGAAAAACTGGAAGAGGCCGTCTTCAGGGCACGGGAAAGACTCACTCCTTCCCGCACTTGGGTCCGCAAACTTTCCGCCACCGCCTTGAGCGACGAGGCCTCGGAACGCTGCTCCATCATCTTGAGGGCCCCTTCCAGCTGCAGGCCGGCATCCAACAGATCCCCCAACTCTTCGGTGAAGGAGATGATCTGCCCCTCATTCATCTGCCGCTCGGCCGGAGCCGCTTGCCGGCTCAGTTGGGCCAGAGCCTCCTGCCGGCTTTTGGCCTCCAGCGTTCCCCGGGTCCGCCCTCCACCGGGCACCAAGGCCTCATAAGTGAAAGCCGGCATATCAGGCGTTTGTTTTCGCGGCCTCGGTGGCAGTGACCCGCACCACTTCCTCAATCGTCGTGGTCCCCTCCGCCACCTTGTCCCATCCGTCCTCCCGCAGACTTTTCATGCCTTGGGATCGGGCCAGCTCCTTCAGGGCCGCGTTGGACTCCCGACGCGTGATCATTTCCTGCATCTGCGGCGACACGAGACAGATCTCATAAATCGCCCGCCGCCCCTGATAACCGGTCTGCCGACAACGGTCGCACCCCACCGCCCGGTGGGCCGTGGCCGCCTTTTCCGGAGGAATCCCGATTTCCCGGATATACTCGTCGGAGTAGGAACCTTTCTCGCAACACCATGGGCACAGCACCCGGACCAGTCGCTGCGCCAAAAACGCCCGCACCGAGGATCCCACGAGAAACGGCTCGATCCCCATATCCACCAGACGGGTAATACCCCCGATGGCATCGTTGGTGTGCAGGGTGGAAAACACCAAGTGCCCCGTCAGGGCGGCGCGGATCGCGATCTCGGTCGTCTCCACATCCCGCATCTCACCCACCATCACTACATTCGGGTCGCCCCGCAAAATGCTGCGCAGCCCCGCGGCAAAGGTGAGATTAATCTCCGGCTTCACCGCGATCTGCACCACGCCGGCAATTTTGTTTTCGACCGGATCCTCAATCGTGACGATCCGCCGATCCTTGGAGTTGAGGGAGGCGAGAAAAGTATAAAGAGTGGTGGATTTTCCGGATCCCGTCGGGCCCGTGATCAGCACGATGCCGTTGGGCAAAGCCAGCAGGCTGCGGACTTTCTGCTCGTTGACCGGACTCAACCCTAGCTGGGCGAAATCAAACCGCTGTTGGCCGAGCAACCGCAGGCTGATCGATTCGCCGGTCACGGAAGGAATCGTGGCCACCCGGACGTCGATCGGACGCCCCTCAAACTCCAGGTTGATCCGGCCGTCCTGCGGCAAACGCCGCTCGGCGATGTCCAGATGCGCCATGATCTTGATGCGGGAAATCAGGGAGGCTTGGAACAGCTTGATCCGCGGCGGCACCGGAATGTTTCGCAACACCCCGTCGATCCGGTACCGCACCTGGAGATCATCCTCCAGCGGCTCAATGTGGATATCCGTCGCCCTCTCTTGCAGGGCTTCACGAATGATCTGGTTGACGAACTTGATCACCGAGGCCTCGGAGTCATCCGCGTCCAGGATCGTGGTCTCCTGTTCCAGATCGCTGGGCGGTGGCAGATCCCCGCGGCCCTCCAAAATCTCGTCGAAGGTTTCCGCCCCCACGCCGTAGCCGCCACGCAAACCGTCCAAGACCGCCCGCCGGGGAGCCAGCATCCAGCGGGTCTCCCCCTCCCAAAATCCCGCTAAGGCCTGGCGGCCCAGATGATCAAAAGGATCGAAACCCAGGACGGGCAACGGCTCGCCCTCCCCCGGCGTGATCGGCAGGAGCCGATGCCGGAGCGCGATCCGGGCCGGAAACTTTTCCCGCAGCGGGGCCGGAATAGGGGGAATGTCCCCCGACCAGACCGGCAGCCCCAGGGACTCCCCGAGTTTTTGGGCAAACACCTTTTCGTCGACCTGACCGGTGTCCAGCAGCGCATTGATCATGGACCGCTGGTCCGACGCCGCCGCCACCACCGCCTGTTCACAGGCGGGCAGATCCTTGGCGCCGGACTGCTCCGCCAGCTGCACCAGGGTCTGCCGCAAGTTCATAGGGGGAGCACCCGCGTCAGCCGTTCCGGATTCAGCCCGGCCAGTTCTTTCGTCACAAAGCGGCCGTCCTCGCGGACCAGCTTGCCGTCAAAAAAGATCCGCCCGCCGCCGTGCGACCGATCCTGCAGACAGACCAGATCCCAATGGACCTGCGAGCGGTTCCCGTTGTCCGCCTCCTCGTAGGCCTGCCCAGGGGTGAAGTGAAAGGAGCCGGCAATCTTTTCGTCGAAAAGAATATCGCGGATGGGTTGATGCAGATAAGGATTCAGTCCCAGGGAAAATTCCCCGACATAACGCGCCCCCGCGTCACTGTCAAAAATCTGCTCGAGTTGCCGGCTCTTGTCTCCCGCCCTCGCCTCCACAATCTTCCCCTTGAAGAATTTCAGCCGGACCTGCCTCCACGCTGTCCTTCACCGGCGCGGTGAACACCTCTCCGTCGGGTATGTTCCGCTCGCCCACACAGGGAATGATCCCGATGCCCTTGATGGAAAAGCGCAGATCGGTGCCCGGGCCGGTAATGTGCACGCGATCCGTCCGGCGCATCCGCTGCACCAACGGTTTCACGGCTTGCGCCAACTTCCGGTAATCAAGGGTGCAGACCCGGAAAAACAGATCCTCAAAGGCCTCCGTGCTCATTCCCGCCGCCTGCGCCATGGCCGGCGTGGGCCAACGCAACACCACCCACCGGGTATGGTTGATCCGGCGATCCGAGATAGGTCGCAGAATTTTTCCGGCCAACTGCTGCTTCTCTGCCGGAACATCGCTGGACTCAAAGGCGTTCTGGGAGCCCCGCAAGGCGATATAGGCCTGCATCTCCTTCATCTTTTTCAGGTCGTGCCGCAAGCTGAATCGCAGCGCTTTTTCCGTCACCCCGCGCCCCAGCTCCCGGGAAACCTTGCCCGCATGCAGCTGCACAAAAGGATCCGCCCCCCGGGCACGGACAGAGCGAATCAGCTCCACCACAAAATCTTCGGGTATTTCGGATGCATCGATCCAGACCCGGTCCCCCCGGCGAAGGCAAGTGGAGTAACCGGTCAACAGGTCGGCCAAGCGACGATACCGGGGCTCTTTCACA
>JBEANM010000205.1:0-3724 GCA_041165425.1 Verrucomicrobiota bacterium | reverse complement strand
CGGCCCGAGGCCTACCGGGAGATGGAGACGATGTTTCGGCCAAGCCACGCGGATTACACCTATCAGGCCAAGTTCGGCATCCGCAACTGGCAGGGTGGGGGGCGAACTTCTGCCCGGGAAACGATTGGGCGCGTGATCGGCGGATCGATTGCCAAAAAAATGTTCGGCCAACTTTCGCCGAAGTTGAGCATCACCACTTTCGTCCGGCAGGTGGGGACGATCACCTCACGGATGCCGGCCACCGGGGTGTCGTATCGCGAGGTGGAATCGAATCCGGTGCGGTGGCCGGATGCGAAAGAGGCGGCTGAGGTGGTGCGGCTGATTGAACGGGTGCGTTCCGAGGGCGATTCGGTTGGCGGTCTGGTGGAGTGCGTGGTCCGGGGATGTCCGGTCGGGCTAGGGGAGCCGGTGTTCGACCGGTTGGAGGCGGATCTGGCCAAGGCGGTGATGAGCCTGCCGGCCAGCAAGGGTTTCGAGATCGGTTCCGGATTTGCGGGGGTGCGACTGCGTGGTTCGGAGCACAATGACGAATTCTATCTTGAGGGGAAGCGGGTGCGGACCCGGACCAATCGGAGCGGCGGCATCCAAGGCGGAATCAGCAACGGGGAAGACATTATTTTCCGCGTGGCTTTCAAGCCGGTGGCGACGATCGCCAAGGCCCAAAAGACGGTGGACGTAAAAGGCAAAGCCGCCGAGTTGAAGGCACGCGGGCGGCACGATCCCTGTGTTCTTCCCCGGGCCGTCCCGATGGTGGAGGCGATGACGTGGTTGGTGCTGGCGGATCACTATCTGCGCGACCGGGCGCAGATGGGGGGCCGCAAGGGTTGATTAAAAGGAAAAGTTAAGTCCAACTTCGGCGGCTTGGGTGACGGGAGAGCCGAGTGTGATTTGTACGCCATTGTCCAAATTCATGTTGGCTTGGCTATTGCCATAAAATTTATAAGCCATGGTAAGGCTGAGTTCCTCGTACAATCGATACCGGACCCCGGCGGCGATCTGGTAGGCGTTGTTCACGGAGTTGCCGGTACCGGAGAGGGTCGGAGCGGTTTGTCCGCCGGTCGTATAGTCGATGCCCCCGACTTTAAAAATAGTCCAACCACCGCCAAATCCCAGATTGATATAAGGGACCCAACCACTTTCGTTGGGATATTGGAAGCAGAGTTGGGCGAGCAGAGGAACGGTCCAGAAGGTCGTGCTGGAGACGGTCATGCCTTGGGTATTGCCCCGGACGGCATTTAGGGCAAAGCCGGTCTCCACGGCCAAACCAAACCACTCGGTCAACCACACACCGGCACTGATGTCCTGACGGTAGCCGCTGACTAATGACATGGAACTGACAAAGCGCGGGCCAAATTCGGTTCGGGCATAAAATTGATCTTCCTCGATCTGGCTTGCGGCCAAAGGGGGCTCAAAAAGCTTTCCAGGCCACGTCGGGGAGGAAATGGAGTCCGACTCCGGTGACAGCGGGGCAGAAGGGGATGGAGATTCACTCGGTGCGGACATCGTCAGGGCCTCTGGGACGGGGGAAAGCTGGGTGGGGACTGGGCTCGGGGCGACCTTAGGTTCGGGGGAAGGCGAGCGGGAGGCTACCGGGGTAAAGCGGACGCTTTCCGCGGGGTTACTGTCCATTTTTTCAATCTTATTTGCCGAACCCAAAGTAATCCGGAGGGCGGATTTGGGAGGAATCGTGATCTGATTTTCGCCGAGGTCAAAGACAGCAGGTCCCGTGGCCAAGGCCGGGACGCTGACCAAAATGGTTTTTTTGCCAGCCGAGTTAAAACCGTAACTTACATTGCAATTTTGTCCGCCAATCTGGATCGATTGCCGGGGGGTGCCTTGCTTTACGAAATCCGCAACCGATCCTTTAGCGTCGAACACAACCAAAGATCCATCCTCCTGCAAAGAGGTGAGTGTGTTGGAGGAAGAAGAGTAAACCAAGGAGGCGCAAAGCAAAAAGATCCATAAGCCCCAATATGTTGAGTTCAAGCCCCGCTGCATCCCCTATATACAGAAGGTAAAAGTCCACTCTGTCGACAGAAGGCGACCGCCGATGAGGGCAACTCTAAGAGATTTTTTTAAATCCCTAAACTACTGTAGGCCAATGGAATCGATCATGGGGTAGGAAGGTTATTCAGAAGATATCGCCCAGCCAAAGAGTGCCCGCCAAGGATCCATAAAAGGGAAGCGAGTGCCAAATAGGGGCCGTAGGGGATCTTGACTCCCAGTTTTTGTTTTCGGGTAAACAGGATAACTAGGCCCACCGTGGCACCGAGGATGGAGGAGACCGCAAGGATCCAGGGAAGGGCGGTCCAACCAAGGAATGCGCCGAGGCTGGCCAGTAGTTTGGCATCGCCAATCCCCATAGCCTCTTTTTGAAGGAGCCAGGAGGCAGTCTTGGCCAAAGTCCAAAGGACCGCGCCTCCTGCCGCGGCGGAGAGAGAGGATCGAATCATGGCGTCGGTCGGATCGGTCTCGTTCTGAAGTTCGGGTACCAGGTAACTCGCGCAGATTCCGACCACGACTCCTCCCAAGGTCAAACCATCGGGAATGACCAGATGGTCAAAATCAATGCCGGACGCCACGACAAGGCCTGCGACCAGGGCCGCATAGACGAAAAAGAGTTTGGGGGGATAGAGAAACCAGAGGCAGGTGAAGAGGACCGCGGTAAGTAGCTCGACGGTGGGGTAGCGCGGATCGAGGTGGGCTCCGCAGCAACGGGCGCGGCCACGGAGCAGGAGATAGCCGAGGATGGGAAGATTCAGGGATCCGGGAATTTTCAAGCCGCAGGCAGAGCAGCGGGACGGGGGATGCACGATCGAGAGGCCCAAAGGCCAGCGGAGGATGCAGACATTGAGAAAGGAGCCGACGCAGGCGCCGAAAGCAAAAACCGCCATGGCCTCGAACCAAGGATTCATAGGGTGCGTCCGGCCGCCTTTTCCAGAGCGGAGCGCATCTCCGGTAGCGGGGCCGGTTGGCCGGTCCAGATTTGCAGGGAGCGGGCCCCCTGATGCAGCAACATCCCCAGACCATCCAGGGCTTCACATCCATGCTCCCGCGCCTGGCGAACGAGCGGGGTATAATCTTTGCGGTAGACCGTGTCGTAAATTTTGAGTCCGGCGTGCAGGCATTTTTCCGAAATCGGCAAGGGATCGTTGGAACCCAGGCCCAGGGCCGTGGCGTGGATGAGAAGATCCAATTTTTGGGCGGCCTTTGAAAGTTCCGGAGAGCCCCAAGGCACGGTCGAAATAGGGGTTCGGGATAGCCCACGGAGTTTCACCGCGAGTTCCTCCGCTTTGGCCTGATGGCGGTTGGCAAGGGTCAGCGCTCGGCACCCTTTCTGGGCGAGGCGGACGGCCAGGGTTCGACCCACGCCCCCGCAACCTAAGATCAGGATTCTTTGGGCTGGGAGATCGAGCTTCCAGGCCTCGGCCACCGCATCTTCCCAGCCATCCGCATCGGTGCTGAAGCCCCGTAGGCTGCCTCCTGAAACCATAACCGTGTTGGCCGAGCCGGCCTCTTTGGCGGAAGCATCGGTCTCCGTGCACAGGGCGAACATGGCTTCCTTGTGAGGGAGGGTGCAGTTCCATCCCTGGAAACCAGCTTGGCGCAAAAGAGGTAGAGCTGTCGCCAGGTCGGCAGATCCAACTTCAACGCGAAAATATTCCGCCGCGATGCCCAAAGCGCGGAATCCCGCTTCCTGCATGGCGGGGGAAAGGGAGTGAGC
>JBEANM010000204.1:0-2962 GCA_041165425.1 Verrucomicrobiota bacterium | reverse complement strand
CTCCTGGGTGAGCGACCCCCGAGAGATAAGATGCTCGATGCTGAAGTCGTCGCCCATGGTGATGTAGAAATCGGGCGCTTCGGCGGCGACGGTTTCCATGGTCCGGCGGTAAAGGGCCGCATCGAACATCTTTCCGGCCCGTTCCGGATGGGAGTCTCCCTGGAGGGCAAAGGTGAAGGTGCTGCCGGTGGATCGTTGGGTGTGGAAGCTGCCCTCAGCGACCAGGGCCGAGGCGCCGGCTGTCCGAAGCTGATAATGATACCGGGTGTTGGGTTTGAGACCGCTCAGGGAAAATTCCGCGGGGAGGTTTGCCTCCAGCAGAGTAAGGGGACGACGACGTTGACCGGGGATGGATCGGCTTGAACAACGGCGGCGATGGGCAGGAAGCAGCCTAAGAGGGTTGCCAAGGGGCAGAGAGGAAAATAGCCCATAAAGGATTAGACCACGGATTTTGCAAAAGGATGCGGTTTTTTTTGTGCAGGCCTGCTTTTAGGCAGGATGACCGGTCTACGATTTGGACGGCCAAGGATAACCGTACCTACCGAATTACGGCTGGTCGGCGGGTTTGGTAAGAAGGTCGAGGGCTTTCGATGCGGCGAGTTTTACTTCCTTGGAAGAGGCGGGGTCGGTGGAGATTTTTTTGAGGAGCGAAGCAGACTCCTTGTCCTTGAGAAGGCCGAGAGCAATCAGAGAGACAACCTGAACCTCCGGGTCTTTGTCGCCGGTGGCCGCACGCAAAGCAGGGGCCACGCGGGGATCGACCAACTTGGAAATGGCTTTGACGCACTCCACCCGCTCAATGCCCAGCGGATTGGAGATTTCGGACAGGAGGACTTCCGCACCCCGACCATCGTTCAATCGTACCAGGGCGAGAGCAGCCACGATCTGGGTGGTGCGGTCCTTGGAGCGGAGCGAGGGAAGGTAGGCATCCGGCTTGGCCTTATCGGCGAGTTCGAGAAGGGAGCGGCGAGCAAAGCGGCGGACGTAGGAGTCGGCATCCTGAAGCATCCGGAAAAGATCGGGGATCAGGCTGGCATCGCCCCGCTGACCGAAGAGGCGGGCCGCGGTGGCGCGGGTGAGCCAGTCGGAATCCTTGGCAGCCACACGGAGGATCTTGATGGCCTCCTTAGGTTCAAGAATCCGGCTGGCCTCAGCGGCCTCCCGGCGGACGGTAGGGTCCGAATCCTTCAGGCCGGCTTTGATCAGGCTGGCGGGGTCGGGACGTTCCGGCGGATCCAGGGCGAGGGCCTTGAGGGCGTTGGCACGGACGGCCGGAAGGCGGTCTTGGAGTGGTTGCCGGTAAGGTTGAGCTTTGGGATTGAGCCGGAGGATTTGACGGCCTTCGGCCGCGGCGATCTCGGGCTGGCCGAGGAGGAGGGCAAGGTGCAGCCGTTCCTGACGGAGGGCGGGGCTGTCGGGCGTTTCTTTGAGGGAGGTATCGATCAGGGTGCGGGCTTCCTCAAACCTCCCCGCTTCCAGGAGTTCGTGGGCGCGCCGGGCAGCGGAGTCCCCAGGGCGGGAGCAGGCGGAAAGAAGGAGCAGAGGCAAAAGAAGAAAGATGAGAGCTTTTGCCATTCGTTTACATTTACGTTTACGTTTACGAAGAAGAAAGAAGGAACGACGCTCGGACGCAGGGGCCTGCGTCCCTACAGAGATTGAAATTTAAGAAGGTGATAGGCCAAAAAGTGCGAGAGTAGGATTTTCGACGAACTTCTTAATCTCGATGAGGAAGGTGACGGCCTCTTTGCCGTCGATCAACCGGTGGTCGTAGGAAAGGGCAAGGTTCATCATGGGGCGGATTTCCACCTGTCCGTCCACCGCCACGGGCCGCGGCTGGATGGCGTGCATGCCGAGGATGGCGGCTTGCGGGGGATTGAGGATCGGAGTCGAGAGAACCGAGCCGTAGATCCCGCCGTTGGAGATGGTAAAGACGCCGCCTTCCAGGTCGGGCAGGGAGAGTTTTCCTTCCCGCGCGCGCCGGGCGACCTCGGCCAAGGCTTTTTCGAGGCCGGCTAGGTGGAGCTGGTCACAGTCGCGCAAGACCGGAACCACCAAGCCTTTTTCCGTGCCCACGGCGACGCCGATGTCGTAGTAGTGCTGCTCCACGATCTCATCTCCCTCGATCCGGGCGTTGACCGCGGGGACGGTCTTGAGGGCGTGGACTGCGGCCTGAAGGAAGAAGGACATGAAACCGAGTTTTACGCCGTGTTCCGCCTGGAAGACGGGTTGTACTTCCGTGCGGAGGGTCATGAGCTTGGAGAGATCGGCCTCGTTGAAGGTGGTGAGAATGGCGGCGGTGTGCTGGGCACTGACCAGGCGGTCCGCAATCTTCCGGCGGAGCGGGGACATCCGGCGACGGGACTCTTTTCCGGGGCGGAAGGTGCGAGCGGCGTCGGCAGGAGCTGATGATGGGAGGGGCGAGACTGGAGACGGAGAGCGTTCGTTTACGTTTAGGTTTATGTTTACGGAAGGTTCAGTTTTGGAGGTCGGGCTTGGACGGCTAGGGACAGCCGTCCCTACCGGAGCTTCCGCTGACGGCTTGGGTTTGCCCGAGGATTTCCCGGGGAGAATATGGGCCACGACCCGAAGTGACTTTGTCGGTTTCGATTTCAAACAAGGCATCCCCGGAAGCGACGATGTCGCCGTTCTTTTTCTTCCAGCTGCCGATCACGCCGGAGGTGATAGATTCACCGACGGAGGGGACTTTGACGGCGACAAGGTTCGATGTGGCAGTACTCATTTTTTCAACTTTTGTTTAGGTTTACGTTTAGGTGGGCGGACGAGTTTGGATTGAACGGCCTTGGTTGGGGTTGCGACGGAGCGCGGTCCGACAGAAGGCGGAGTGGGTTTCAAGGCAAAGGCGGAGGCGAGGAGCTGATTTTGCTCCAGCAGATGGATGGCGAGGGCGCCGGTGGCGGGGGAGGCGGAGGCGCGGCGGCCGGCGTAGCGGATTTCCTTTCCG
>JBEANM010000203.1:0-2646 GCA_041165425.1 Verrucomicrobiota bacterium | reverse complement strand
GTCCTTCAGGCCGATTATGCCCGCTGGAGTGCAGGGCTCCGTCAAATTTCCCAAGCCGCACTTACGGCCAACACTCCGGCCATGCCTATTCTTTCTCCGGCCGTCGCCGCCGATCCATCCACCCTCGGTTGGTGGAACCGATGGCAAAATCTTCCTCCCGAGGGTCTCGCCAAAACCGTGCTGAAAACGAGGAAGGTGTTTCCGTCGATTACGAAATTCGTCTCAAGGCCAAGGAGGACATCGTCCTCGCACCGGTGGTTCCGGCAGAAATCCCCCCGGGCCTTTCCGCCACCCATCAGCGCCTTCTTCCGCGGATGGTCTACGCGTACGATCTTCCTCCCGGCAAAGTCTTTGATCTGGCCCAAGCCAGGACCGTGATCCCCGCCGGCACCACCTTGCAGGGGGGATGGACCCTGCGCCAGGCCGTGCGATCCTCCGGCACTTGGACAGCCCTCAGTGCGGATCTTCTGCCTATGACCCGGATTCCCGCTTTGGAGGCCATTTTTGTCCGGGAAGCCTCCAGCCCTCCTCCGGCCCTGCTGCGTTCCAAAGCCGAACTGGAAAATGGGGAAGCCAAGCGCCAGGCCGCTTTCCAATCCCTCGACGATCGTCTGGCTGCCATCGCCGCGGATGTGAAACAGTACCGCCAAAGCCTGTTGGCAGGCGTCCCCGCCGCTGTGAAAAGCAAGGGTTTCGGCGCGGGCAGCGGGGTGCCCACCGCCGCCGGCGTGGGAGCCGTGGGCGGAGCCGCCACGGGCGCCGGCATCGGAGCTCTGGCTGGGGGAGGCGATGGCGCTGCGATTGGCGCAGGAGCAGGTGCCTTCGCTGGAATGCTGGTTGGCGCCCTGATGGCCCATCACGAGCAGGAGAAACGAGTGGAGCAGGAAAAGGCGGCCCGGCGCCAAGCCGTGGCCCAGGTCGAGCGGGAGGTCAAAGATTACGAACGCCGCCTGATGCGCGAATTTGAAAACGAGCTGACGCAGGAAGCCACCCGGCAGGAATCCACATTGTCCCGCCCCACGGCCACCCCCTAAAAACGATTATGGCCCGAACTGCCAAAAAAGACGCTGTCATCCGCCGACTGATTTTGGCCGGGATCTGCGCCGGCACCGCGCTGTTTTTCGGCCTGCTCGCCCTGATCCAGTTTAAGCCCCTCCTGGAAGCGGAGAATTATACGCGGGACCTGCGCGTCCGATTCGGCCACACCGCCCCGATCGCGCCCGAGATCATTTTTCTCGCGATCGACAAACAGTCCTACAACGACGTGCTGATGGAGGAGGAAATCGCCGCCCACCCGGCCTTGGCGGAGATGTCCACCGGATCCTGGCCGTGGCGCCGTTCCGTCTGGGGCCACGTCATCCGCCGTGTCGCGGAAGCTGGCGCCAAAGTGATCGCCCTCGACCTGATGTTCCCCACCCCCAAGGAGGGCGACGACGAACTTCTTCTCGCCCTCGACGAATTCGGCCCCCGGACGGTGATTGGCGGAACGTTTGAGGAGGTCAGCAACCTCGGCCGCACCTCAGTCCAGCTCGCCATCCCGGCCATGCTGGCCGCCAACGGGGTTTCGGAAATCGCCTCAGACAACGCCAACGGCCGGGTCGGCTACGTCAACCTCTGGCCGGATTCTGACGGCATCATCCGCCAAGCCCACTACCGCCGCGTTTTTCAGGACACTTCGGCCATTTCCCTCTCCGGTCGGATGCTGGAAAAGGCGGGGCTGGGTGACCGGATTCCTTCCGGAGCTTCGGGCCTTATCCGGTACGCCGGCCCGCCCAACTTCAATTATAAAGCAATCCCTGTCTACCAGCTCTTCGTCCCTTCCACCTGGGAGAAGGTGTTCCAAAACGGCGAAATGCTTCGCGACAAGCTGGTCATGGTCGGCCCCTACGGAAACTGGTCCAAAGACTTCCTCAAAACCCCCTACCCCAACCCCATGCCGGGACCGGAAGTTCATCTGGCCGCCCTCGGCGCGGCGCTGACCGGTAGTTTCCTCAAGCTCCCTCCCCTGTGGGCCTCCCCCGCCCTGCTCGTGGCCGGAGCCGTGTTGGCCCTGCTCCTGATTCTGGCAACCAGCCAACCGGTTCTCCGCCTCGCTCTGCTTCTCCTGGCAGCTCTGGGTTACGCCGTTCTGACGTTCTTTGTCCAAAACCGCCTGGATCTCATTCTCCCGGTGGTGAATCCCGCCCTCACCCTGCTCCTCGGCGGCATCGGCTGCCTGAGTTACGAGTTTGTTCTCGAACAGCGGGAAAAGCGCAGAGTCCGCGGAATGTTCTCCACCATGGTTAGTCCAGAGGTCCTGTCCTACATGCAGGCCGATCCCGACCGCTTCCGCCTCACCGGGGAAAAGAAAATGGCCACCATGTTTTTCTCCGACTTGGCCGGCTTCACCACCATCTCCGAATCCGTCACCGCGGAAGACCTGGCCAAAATCCTAAACCGCTACCTCACTCCGATGAGCAACCTCGTAACTAAGTATGGCGGCTACATCGATAAATATGCCGGGGACGCCATTATGGCGGATTTCGGCGTGCCCGTCTGGCCCGACGCCGATCCGGATTCCCATGCCTGGAAGGCCTGCTGGTCCGCCCTTGAGCAGCAGGAACGGTTACAGACTCTCAAGCAGGAGCTCAAGGCCGAGTACGGTTG
>JBEANM010000202.1:0-3308 GCA_041165425.1 Verrucomicrobiota bacterium | reverse complement strand
ACGTACCAGGCCTCAAGCGTGTGGAAGGCAAAGGGGGCCAGCATGACCCAGAGACCGCGCCCGAGACCGAAAAAAAACCATCGCAGGCCGGGTGGGAAGACTAGGGAGGCGTCCGCAGTGCCCCAATGCCATGCCGTCAGGAAGAGGAAAAAAACGGTGGCCCCGAAGGGGGCAGCTTTCCAAACGAGCAGGTAGAGGAAAGAAAGAGCCAGATAACCCACAAAGAACCAAAACAAAAAGGGGATGCGGTAGGGTTTTTGCCGAACCCATCCGGGAACCCAAGGGTCACAAGCACCGTGGGGCACGCCGAGGATCACGGCAGAGGAGAGAAAGAAGAGGGGAGCCAACCCAAAGGCTTGGTTTGGGAAGAGAAGGCCCAGGAGTCCTAAAAGCCCCGCAAAAGTCCATGGAACGCTACGATGCAGGAGGACGGGCATGCGTTCAGGTTAGGGTTCCGGATTCCGCAGGAAAAGCGGGGGAAAAGAAACGGGGGATCCCCGAAGGGATCCCCCGTTGCACCGCGGAAACGGTTTCCGCGAATCAGGCAGGAATCTTATTTGCCGCGTTTGGCGAGATTCCAGATCACCAGACCGAAGCCAATCTTGTTGACGGCGTCCCCGATGTTGTAGACGACGTTCATATTGGCGGCCAGTTCGGTGGATCCACTGAGGACGTTACCCGGCAGAGTCATGTACCCGATCGGGTAGATGGCCCAGCCGATGAGCACGAAGCCCCGGAGGAGATTAAAGGCGCGGCGGACGTTGGCGTCGCTGCTGCCGTCGGCCAGCTGTTTGGCCTCACCGAAGAAGATCTCATAGACGATACCGGCCCAGCCGATCGTGGAGATCACACCCCAGCCGAAGTTCTCGAACCCGCGGATCGGCTTGCCGATCTCGGCCGAAACCTCGCCGATGTAACCGGCGACGAGCATGAGAACCGAGTAGCCGATCAGGCGCCAGAGCATATTCACGCTGGCTCCGGCCGCCCGGAGGAGGAGGTAGAACTCTGTGCACATCAGCGGCACCGTGAGGAGCCAGTCGATGTAACGGAATTCGGTGGGGGATGCCACGGCGGCGTTATTTCCGGTGAATGTGGTCACCCAGAATTCGCGCATATACCAGTAGTGCGCGGCCGCAATGGTGGTGATGAGACCGCTGACCAGTAGCGACAGCTTCCACTTGTCCGAGACGGTGGCCCGCTCGAAGAAGAAGAAGACCGAAGCCGCACCCATGGCCATGGTCCCGATGAAAAAGGTGAACCCGACGAGGTCACCTTGTTGAAGTGCAGTTGCTGCTAACATATCTATTTTCCTCCTTCTGCCCGTGAGGGCGTTTGCTTGGATGGCGATACTTGAAGAGGAGGCAGGGGCATGCAAGGGCAAAGAGGGGAAACGGGGGAGAAAGTTGTGAAAAGAAAATATATTAAAAACAGTAAAAACTACGCCCTTTTGGCCTTCTTCCAGAGCTCATCCAGTTCCTGGGGAGTCATCGAGGATGTTTTTTGATTCTTTCGGGCTGCCAGGGCCTCCACTTTGCAGACTCGGCTGTGGAAGCGGCGGGTGGCTTCCCGCAAAGCGGTCTCGGCATCGACCTTTCGGTGTCGGGCAAGGTTGACCAGGGTGAACAGAACATCTCCGAGTTCCCGGGAAAAAGCGGGGCCCTGGGATCGGGTTTGGGCAAGTTCCCGAAGTTCCTCCCGAATCTTGGCCGGAACACCCTTTTTGGGGTTAGGCCAATCAAAACCGGCCCGGGCTGCCCGCCGCTGGAGGTTTTGGGCGTAGAGCAGGGCGGGGAGGCTGCGGGGCACTCCATCCAGGCAGCTTTTGCGCGAGGGTTTTTCCTGCTGTTTGAGCTGGTGCCAGCGCCGGAGAACCTGGGAAGGGTTGTGCAATTTTTCCCGGCCAAACACATGGGGGTGCCGGCGGATAAGTTTCTCCGCCAGTTCCCGGGCGACCCCTTGGAAATTAAAGGCCTTTCTCTCACGGGCGAGTTGGGCGTGAAAAAGAACATGGAGAAGGACATCCCCCAGCTCCTCTTTCAGCGCATGGTCGTCTCCCTCATCAATAGCCTCGAGCAGCTCATAGACCTCTTCCAGAATCATTGGCCGGAGGGAGCGGTGCGTCTGTTTCCGATCCCAAGGGCAACCACGAGGGCCCCGCAATCGGGCCATGATTCGGGTCAAACACTGAGCTTCGCGCATTCTCTTCCACTACGGGGGCTACGGCGGTTCGTCGAGCCGGAGCGTGACTGATTCGGCGGAATGGTTATCATAAGCTCTTGAGCAAATTTATCTCCCCGCAAGCCTCTTGGCCTTCCTTGATCGAACAGCACCGCAAAGCGATTCCGGAGGCCTATGGCCCCGAGGGGAACCTCTACAACCTGATCGGCGGGAAATGGGGTCAACCGATCGGCGGGAAATGGGGTCAACCGGGTCATGGAAAACTTTTTCTTAGTCCCGTAGATGCCACGCCCCTCGGCCGGTATCCCATGATCCGGCTGGAGGCCGCCCGGGTCGCCGCGGAGCAGGCCGAGAGGGAGTTTCACACCTGGTCGCAAGTGGATCTGGACGAAAGAAAACGACGGGTCGCGGAGACGCTGGACGACATCGAGAAGCACGGGGATCTTCTGGCCAAAACGCTGATCTGGGAGATCGGGAAGCCGTACTTGCAGTCCAAAGTCAGCGTGGAGCGGTGTGTTTCGGGGGTGCGGTGGTATCTCAAGGAGATTGAAAAAATGATGGAAGGGCGCCGCCCCATCGGACTGATCTCCAACATCGCTTCGTGGAACTATCCGCTTTCGGTGTTGGTCCATGCGGTCCTGGTGCAGTGTTTGGCGGGAAACTCGGTCATCGCAAAGACGCCCACGGACGGCGGAATCCACGCCGTGACCTTGGCCATGGCTTTGGCCCGGAGGCGCGGACTTCCGGTGAGCCTGGTTAGCGGTTCCGGGGGGGAACTGAGCGACGCCCTGGTGCGCAACGATGCGATCGCGTGTCTGGCCTTTGTCGGAGGCAAAAACAACGGGCGGGAAATCGCCAACGCCTTCTACGACCGCTCCAAGCGCTACATGCTCGAGATGGACGGAGTGAACTGTTATGGAGTGTGGGATTTTTCCGACTGGAAGAGTCTGGCGGCGCAGATCAAGAAGGGGTTCGAGTACGGGAAACAGCGTTGCACGGCTTACCCGCGCTACGTGGTGCAGCGGGCCCTGTTTCCCAAGTTCCTCGAGATGTATCTCGGAGTGGTGCAGTCCTTGCAGGTGGGCAACCCCCTGTTGGTGGAGAAGGCGGAAGATCCTCTGCCGTCGCTC
>JBEANM010000201.1:0-2904 GCA_041165425.1 Verrucomicrobiota bacterium | reverse complement strand
GCTCTTCTGGACATTGGGCGGAGTAATGCGGACGGTGGGTGGTACGGCGGACTTACCCCTGCCAGTCCGGATACCAACGGGAACTACTGGAATACCCTGGATATCGGAAAATATGCGGGCTCGATGAAGGATAAAACCAACGGCGTCACCTCGTGGGGAACCGGCTTCATCAACACCAACAATCCGACGTTTTCCTGGTACAACGGTCCTGCCGGAGACAACACCGCGGCATGGTCGATCAACGAAGCCGCCTTGGGGGATCTGGGCAACAAGGATGCAGCCTTCGATTTCGTCAAAGGAACCAACATCCGGATGTCTCTGGGCGGACTGACTTCGGGAAAAAAATACCGGCTTAATTTTTACTGCTCCCGACGCTGGGAGGGGGATCCATCGACCACCATCTCTGGTCTTCAACGCGGACACTCTCTTGACCCTCGACAACCTGACCCCGACGGGGACTTCTTTGTACGTCAACATCGTGGGTGCCAGCGGCGGCGAAGGCGTGCTCAACGCCATGTCGATCCAGGAACTGGACGTGCCGACCGCTGCTGATACTACTCCGCCGGTGATCACGGTTGCCGGCAACAATCCGGAAACAGTCGTGTGGGGTTCATCCTATAGTGATGCCGGCGCCACGGCTGAAGATGCCGGTGCTGCCGTCAGTGTTGTGACCGATGCCAGTGCGGTAAACACAGCGATCTTGGGCTCTTATACCGTCGGCTACACTGCGACAGACACGGCCAACAATATCGCTTCAGCCAGCCGCACGGTAAATGTGGTTCTTCCGGCGAATGCCAACGTCCCCGGTACAGATGGCCTCTCTCCTCTTCTCCGGTACGCGCTGGGGGCAAGTGGCCCTTCCGGAGCCGTGACAAAACCGGCCCTTGCCACCGATGCCAGTGACCTAATTCTTACCGTCCTCATTCGCACATCCGGCATCAGTGCAGTAGGACAATCTTCCACTGATCTTTCTGCTGCCGATGCAGGCTTCGCCAATCTCGGGTCTAACCCGAATGGTGTCCCTTCAGCGGACCAAACGAATCTTCTCCCTGGCACGGAGCGACGTGAGTTTCGAACTCCCAAAGATGGCACTCGCAAGTTCCTGCGCCTGAAAGTAACTCAGCCTTAATTTAAAGGCTTTGGGCCTTTAAAAATCCTTCGGTCATTTAAGCGATTTTCCGCTAACCATTGATTTTTAGTAATATACGCCTAAGATTAAACTTGATGGATAGGGTGTATAAGTTCCCGATCATTTTGGCTTTATTTCTTTTTGGGGAGTTGGCCTATTCCCGCACTTATCTCGTCGATTTTGGAACTTCGGATAGTTGGCGCGGGGTCAGCACTCCCAGCCCCGACCTAAACGGCAATCACTGGAACGGAATTCCCATCGGCGTCGGCCCCTCACCTTACCGGGCCACCATGGTTGATACGACGGGAGTCACCAACAATATCACCCTCGGTTTTTCCACGCCCTTTGGCACCGACAGCTACAACGGCCCGGCCGGGGCCACGGATACCGCCACCCTCACCACCAATCTCCAATCCACCGACATCGATGCAGCGGCTCTGGGAGTCCTCGGGATCAAAGAGGCGGCTTTTGATTTTGTGAACGGAACCAACGTGCGCTTTGAAATCGGAGGCTTGGATCCTCTTCTCACCTACGACCTGGTCTTTTTTGGCTCCGCCAAATTCAACACCGACAGCACGACCATTTACGAAGCTTACACCGACAGCGCCTACACCCTGATCGCCTCCTCGGTCACCTTGAACGTGCATACGCCCGGATCGGCTTGGCTGCATAACCGGAACCAGACCGCAACGCTGCGCGATATCAAACCCAGCGCCGGCGGATCCATTTACGTTCAGTTCCGCGGATCGGCAGGCGGTGCCGGATACCTCAACGCCATGCAGGTCATCGAGGGAGTCCGACCCATCGACGGGCGGGATGTCGCCTACATCAAAATTCTCCATCCCTCCTCCGGCCGGCAACTGGTGGGTCAGGCGGATGGATCCACCACCGTCACCACCCCTGCTTCCACGGAATTTCGTAGCCACTGGTATCTCTTTTCCCGGGCTGACACCTCCGTGGTCTTCATCCGGAACCGGATCACCGGTGAGGCCCTCCGGGCTGCCACGGATAGCGGCCCCGTCACGACCGCCGCCTACAATCCGGATGATCCTCGCCAAACCTGGAAACTGGAAACCCTCTCCGTCCCCGGGGGGCAGGTCTCCCGTTTGCGGATCGATGGAACCCAGGCCGCCCTCACCGCGGGGGCCGACGGGGCCACGGCCACCGTCTCCGCTTACGACTCAGCCAACACCAACCAGAACTGGATCCTGCCCGAGTTGGCAAGAGGCGGCCTGTTTCCCTGGACAACCTATGATGAGGACAGCTTCCCGTTGCTGAGCGGGGGAAGCTCCATCCTCCGATCTTCCTACTCGGAAGGCCCCCTGCCCCTAGCCGCCGAGGCGCAAAAACGGGGTCTGATTGAGCTGGCTGCCGTGGGTGCCAAGGTCCGCTGGACCACCAGCGCGGCCATGGACGTGATGACGCTGCGTTACAGCGTCGCGGATGGATCTTCCGGGACCCTGACGCTGAAAATCACCGACCCGTCGAATGTCGTCACTACCCAAAAAATCCCGGTGACCTCCGCCCAGGCATGGGTCTATCTCGATGCCCAAGGGGTCGAAAACCAAGCGCCTGGCACCGGCCGGACTCCGGCCAAGAGGTTCAACGAGGCCCGGATCAAACTTTCCCAATCCTTTGCGGCGGGATCCACGGTTGAACTGGCCCGAGAGACTGGCGACATCGCAACGTCGGTCGACTTGCTGGAAACGGAATTGGCGGAGTCGGTAACTCCCGCCATCCCGGCGAACTATCTCAGTGTCCGCGACTACGGCGCG
>JBEANM010000200.1:0-2538 GCA_041165425.1 Verrucomicrobiota bacterium | reverse complement strand
TCGACGCCAAGCTTCATCATTTCGTCAAAAAAGATGCGGACGCGGGCGGGATCAGCGCCCTCAAAGAGGGTGGTGTTGGTGGTGACGCGGAAACCGCGCTGCACGGCCTCCCGAATTGCCTCCACGGCGACCTTGTAGGTTCCGTCACGGCAGACCGCGGCATCGTGTTCCGGCTCGAGCCCATCCATGTGGACGCTGAAGGTGAGGAACTTTGTGGGTTTAAAGAGATCGAGTTTACGTTTGAGGAGCAGGGCATTCGTGCAGAGGTAAATATACTTTTTGCGGGCGACGAGGCCTTCCACGATTTTGTCGATCTCCGGATGGATGAGCGGTTCCCCGCCGGGGATGGAGACCATGGGGGCGCCGCATTCGTCCGCAGCCGACCAGCACTGCTCGGGGGTGAGGCGCTTATTGAGAACGTGATCGGGGTACTGGATTTTTCCGCAACCAGCGCAGGCCAGATTGCAACGGAAGAGGGGCTCGAGCATGAGCACGAGGGGGTACCTCTTGTTGCCGCGCAGTTTCTGTCCCAGAACGTAGGAGGCGACGGTCCAAGCTTGGCTGATGGGAACTGGCATAAAGGAAGCCGAAAGGCTACAAATCCTGACGGATATGTCAACGGAACCCGGTAAACCCATGAAAACAGCCAAAGTGCTTCCAAAGAGGGGTTTATGAAAATCGGGATCCTTCAGGTCAACCTCACGGTGGGGGACTTTGCGGGGAATACCGCGAAGATTTGGAAGGGGTACGAGAAGGTTGTGCGGGAAGGGGCGGATTTGGCGGTGGCCCCGGAGTTGGGTCTATGCGGCTATCCACCCCGGGATCTGGTCCACCGGCAGGATTTTGTAGCGGCGCATGACCAAGCCCTGAAGGGATTGGCGGCCAAAATCGGTAAAGTTCCTCTTCTGATCGGCGGGATCGAGAAGTTTAAAGGCAAGGACGGCCGGCCTCTACACAACTCCGCTTTTTTACTGCAGCAGAAAAAGGTACGGGTGGTGGCGCGAAAAGCGCTGCTGCCGACGTACGATGTGTTTGATGAAGACAGGTATTTCGAGCCCGGGGGGGCTTCCCTGCCGGTTCGCCTTGGCCCAACGAAGGTGGGAGTGACGATTTGCGAGGACATCTGGAACGATGAAGATGTTTGGCCGGTGCGGCGGTATCGGCGCGATCCAGTGCGGGAGTTAACGAAGCAAGGCATCGATCTTCTGGTGAATCTTTCCGCCTCCCCATGGAGCATCGACAAGGAGAAGACCCGTTACCGTCTTTTGCGGGAAGTGGCGGTGCGGACGAGGATTCCGGTGGTGCAGGTCAATGCCGTGGGTGGAAACGATGAGTTGGTTTTTGACGGCCAAAGTCTGGTGGTCGGGAAAAAGGGCGGGGTGATCGCCCAGGGAATGGCTTTTGCCGAGCAGTCCTGGGTAGTGGATCTGGAGCGGGGTGAAGGCAAGCCCGCGTGGGCTCCTCTGGAAGAGCAGGTGTACCGGGCTTTGGTGTTGGGGACGCGGGACTACCTGCAGAAGTGCGGATTCAGTGAAGTGGTTTTGGGTCTCAGCGGAGGGATCGACAGTGCGTTGACGGCGGTGATCGCGGCCGAGGCGGTGGGGCCGGACCGGGTGTTGGGGGTGGCGATGCCAAGCCGGTTTTCCAGCGAGGGAAGTGTAAAGGACGCCGAGGCCTTGGCCAAACGGCTGAAGATCCGGTACCTCAAAATTCCGATCGAGAACTCCTTCCAATCAATGCTTGCCTCGCTTGCTCCGGCCCGAGCCGGCAAGACGGGTGGGCTCACGGAAGAAAACCTGCAGTCGCGTCTGCGCGGAGTCATTCTCATGGCCATCGCCAACGATTTCGGCCGGTTGCTCCTGACCACCGGGAACAAAAGCGAGTTGGCGGTCGGCTACTGCACCCTGTACGGGGACATGTGCGGGGCCCTGGCGGTGATCGCGGATGTGCCCAAGACCATGGTCTACCGGATCGCGCGCTGGTTGAACCGGGAATGGGAGATCATTCCGAAATCCTCGATCATGAAGGCGCCGAGTGCGGAGCTCCGCCCAGGCCAGAAAGATCAGGACAGCCTGCCGCCGTACGCGGAGCTCGACCGGATTTTGGAAAGTTATGTGGTGAACGATGGATCGATCCAGGCCATGGCCAAAAAGGGAATCGGAAAAAAGACGGCCCAAGAAATTGTGCGGAAGATCGACCTAGCGGAGTACAAGCGGCGGCAGGCGGCCCCGGGATTGAAAGTCACAACCAAGGCCTTTGGGGTGGGAAGGCGGATGCCGATCGCGCAGAAGTTTGATCCGCGGAACGCGTAAAACCTCCAGCCTCCTTGCCCGGCTTAGGCAGGGCGGTGTTATGTGAAAAACAACGAGACGGCCTGATCGAGGCCGCCCCACCCTACCTTAAGTCACGAGGATTCAGCGTCGGGGGGAGACGGTAAAACCGTATTTTCTCATCATCGGACCAAGCTGATGGCGGAGCCAGTCCGCGGAGAGGCCGAATTCCCGAAGGGAGTAGTGGTGGTTGCTTTTGTAATCCAGA
>JBEANM010000199.1:0-3522 GCA_041165425.1 Verrucomicrobiota bacterium | reverse complement strand
CCGGCCCGCCACCACCGCATCACACCAGTCCCAAACCTCCAGTTCCCGGCGGCCGGCGCCGATGTCCCGCACCGCCTGCTCGGTCACCTTGGTCTCCGGTTTGAGATAAAGACGCAGCTTCTCGATCTCACGCTCCAGCGCCCGTCCATCCCATCCGACGATTTCGACCAACAGTTCCACCGCGCCGGGACCCGGGGTGAGCCCCGCTTGCCGCAGACGGGCGGCGATTTCATCCATCCAGTCGCCCCGGTCGCGGCCCCGCCGTAGATCCGGCGGATCGAACACCTCGACCTGCCCGAGTTTTTCAAACTGACGGAAAAAGGAACGCCGCTTATCCACTCCGGGGGCAGAGACGAGCAACTGCGCCTCGCTGGCCGGAATTTTCTCCAAAAGCTCCTGCAGCGATTTGAGGGCGTCCAACACCCCCTCGCTCCGCCCGGCCGGATTGTCGCCTAGGAAGGTGGCATCCGTCAGCCAGACCAACTTCCGCCCGCCCAGAAAAGGCAGCGTCTCCAGCGCCTCCCGGGTCTTGGCGATGGCCTGCAGGGCCGCATCCACGGTTTCCACCCGACCGTCCACCTTTTCGGCGTTCATCGCGTCGTCCGGGGCCCACTCCTGGAAAAGCTCGCGGGCCCGGCGCGAAACCTCGGGCTCATCCCCACCGCCGACGAGGAGGTGTTGCGGTTTGCCCTGTTTCGCGGGGGAGGCCATCTTCAGAGGGATGGAACACCTCTGGGCCCCGTGGCGCAACCGCTATGTCACCGGCGAGGAAAAACCCGGTGAAGATCTTTTTCGCCGATTGGCCGACTCCTCGGATGATGCGGCGGACTTTATCCTCGCCCGCACCAAAGCCTCCTTCGCCGTCCTCAACCGCTTTCCCTACAACCTTGGCCACCTCATGGTCTGCCCCTACCGCGAGGTGGACGACCTCGCGGCACTCTCCGACCAGGAGTCCGCCGACCTCTGGGCCTTGGTGAATCGCACCACCTTCACATCCATGTCGTCCCCCGTTGGCCCAACGATGCCAATTTCCTTACTACCGTCGGGGCTACCCGCATCCACCCCGGCGACCTCCCCGCCGTTTACGCCAAGCTCCGCTCCGCGCTGGAAAGTTAGACTTTCCGCATGTCACCGATTCTTCTGTAGGGCCCCGCTCCGCCGGGGCCAATCCCCCCGCGTAAGCGGTAATCCTTCCCACCGCGGAGCGGGAAACAAGGATGGGCGGGGGAAGGTCTTAGGGGGCCAACCTCAGCGCCCTCTGCGCCTCTGCGGTAAAAAAATAAATCAACGATCAACGATCTTTTACCGCTGAGACGCAGAGATCGCAGAGTTTTTTATTCTCAATCCCATCTTCGGTTGGGCGGGTTCTCCGAACCCGCCTCGTTCAACGCTTAAAACCCCAATCGTTCAACTCAGGCGGGGTCATCGAACCCGCCCTACCCAATGCTTAAACCTAATCCGCTTTGCGACGGACCCGGCGCAAAGCGATCAGCCCGCCCAAGCCCACCACAAACAACGAAAGGGCCGAAGGCTCGGGGACAGGAGAAGTAGAGGAAGTTGCATTGAAGGAAGTTCCGGCATTGCCCTCAATCACGCCTCCGATGAATTTCACGGCCGTTTGACCGGAGACCAGTTGATTCAGCTCAAATTGCAGCCAGCCGTAGTAATATTGGGAATCTGAACCCAGGAATCGAAAAGCCACATAATTATCCGTTCCGTTCAGTGCATTATTTTGCAGCAAGTTCCCGTTTAAGAAAGTAGCTCCGGTATAAGCAAAGGATGCCATATTGACAGCTGAGCCAGCCCGGAAAAAAGAATTCTCTACTTCTCCAGCGAGCAATCCAAAAGGACGGGCCCCTTGAGAGGGGCGATCATCCACAAAATCGAACACCGTGAAAGTCCTCCCATCCAGAGCGCTAACCGCGCCCGGCGCCGTGGAAAAAACCCGAGTTTGAAAACTATCGTTTCCCGCTGACCAAAGATTATTTACCACTCCTCCAGCTTGACTAATGCTGACCAAGGCAGCAAAGGTCGGCACCTTGGCAAAGAAAAGAAAAACAAAAACCACCGGTGAAATTCTTCTCACCCTTACAACCTACGCATCTTTTCCAAAATTTCTACCCAATATTAATCGAACCCATTTTCCCAATCTTTCTTGGTTAAACAATTATTCCACAGCACTTTCCGTTTCAGCCACCCATCCGCCCCAGGGCTCATGCCCCAAGGCTCTTGGTAATCTTAATCCCTAAACCTAATCCGCTTTGCGACGGACCCGGCGCAAAGCGATCACCCCGCCCAACCCCACTGCCAGCAGGGAAACCGCGGACGGCTCAGGAACTGCCAAGTTATCCGTGGGATTTCCGTAGTTACCCCTGTAAATCGTCGTGCCCGAAGAATATCCCGGCTGACCGGGCGCAATGCCAGTGGAGGCCGTACTGATGTCTACGAGCTGATAGAGTGCGTTATACTCCACCACGTAGTTACCGAATCCCATTCTCGTCACATTGTTGAGAGGTTGGGTGGTGAAGAGATAATTTCCGTTGATAAAGTTAGCCGATCCACCCCACGTATTGCCCGCCAAGGAAGTCCCGCTTCCCCCGCTAGCCGAGTTGGTGAAAAAGAAATTTCCATCCACCACCTGCACATAAACACCCGCAATATCAAAATCGAGATGGGACTGGTTAAAAGTAACGTCGGTTCCACTATTGACCCCCGGGAAAAGAACGGAGAGTTGGAAATTGCTTAATGAATTCAACGCATAAGAACCATTGGTCAGGGCACTGGAAGCATCGTAAGAGATTGTCAGACTGCCAACAAACGGCGCTTCCACCGTGGTAGAATAAACAGGGGGATTATTTCCGGTCGAAAACGAATTATCCAAATTGCTGACGATTTGATAGGTGGCCGCATCGAGTCTCGCTATCGCAAAAATCGCCATGCAAAGGGTGAAATAATTTTTCTTCATGAAAGAATTCTACACGATTAAAGATAATTTCAACCCCCCCCTGTAATTTACCTATCCATCTACCATTCAATAATCTATAGAAGTTTGTAATGACTAGGATAGCTTTACTCTTTTCCGGCCAAGGAGCCCAGCGGGTCGGCATGGGGACCGACCTCGCCGAGTTTTCCCCGGTCGCCCAAAAGATCCTCCAAATGGGCTCGGGCGTCCTTCCCGCCGACTTTTCCTCCGTCCTAAAATCCGGCCCAGAAGAAACCCTCACCCGCACCGCCTACTGCCAACCCGCCCTTTATCTTCACGGCCTCGCCCTCCTCGCCGTGCTCAAGGAGAAAAAGCCCGACTTCACTTTTGCCGCCACCGCGGGTCTATCCCTCGGAGAATTCACGGCCCACGCCGCCGGCGGAACCTTTTCTGCCGAGGACGGACTCCGCCTCGTGGCCCGCCGCGGTGTCCTTATGGAAGAGGCCTGCGCCCAACGCCAAGGTGCCATGCTCGCCCTCCTCGGTGCGGACGAGGCCCTCGCCGCAAAAGTCGCCGCCGCCGCAGGTTGGGAAGTCGCC
>JBEANM010000198.1:0-2540 GCA_041165425.1 Verrucomicrobiota bacterium | reverse complement strand
CGAAGAGAACGCGTTCCAGATCTATTCCATGGCAAAATTCAGCATCGAGATTTCCCGGCCGACCAACTTCTTCCTTTGGAAACTTCTCCTGCCCCTTCTTATGGTGATCGTGGCGGCCGTGGCTGCTCTGCTGATCCGTCCGCAGCTGCTGGATGCCCGGGCGGCCCTCCCGGCCGCCGCGCTGCTTTCCGCGATTTTCCTCCAGAAAAGCTACTCCGACTCCCTCCCCGACCTCGGCTACCTCGTCCTCATGGATCGGGTTTACCTCATTGCGTACCCGGTGATTATTTTGACGCTCATCCGGGTGATCTACGCTTACTTACATGTGGAGGACGCCAAGATCGCCCAGGTCCGAGCTGTCCACCGCACTGATCTCAAGCTTTTTGGCCTCTTCCTTGCCGTCTTCGTACTCGGCGTCGGCCTCATCGTCGCCCTGAACTGATTTCTTTCACCAAATTCTCTGCGCCTCTGCGGTAAAAAAGGGCCTTACCGCTAAGACGCTCAGATTTTTTCAGGATTCAGTTTTTCCTAAACGTAAACCTAAACGTAATCGAACGATCCCTCCCGCCTTCCACTTGCCCCCTTCCACTAAACTTTGGATCTGAAATTTCTCGCCTCTTACTTGGCAGTCAAACGCCACACCCCGTCCCAGCCCGGTCCGGGCGAATGCTGTTTCAGCATCGGGATCCTCTCCAGAAACGCCCGTGAGGGTGCGTCGGCAAATTTTTCGGAAAGTTCCCGGAAGATCGCCTCCGCCGCCGGCCAATCTTGCTTTCGGTAGGCCTCCAGGGCGGCGTCATAGCGACTCCGTCGGGCGGTCCACTCCGGCGAGAGCTTGCCCGATTCGGCAAGCAGCTCGTAGATGCCCACCGGCTCGCTCTTGCCTTTGACCGTCAACCGGTCGATTTCCCGCGCCTCCATCGCCCGCTCCGCCAGCCGCTGCGTCTCTTCGGAAACCAGGATCCTGGTGCCATAGACGTTGTTGGCCGATTCCAACCTCGAGGCCAGGTTCACCACGTCCCCCATCACCGTGTAGCTGCGGGCGGTGTCGCTCCCGATGTTGCCGACGATCACCTCGCCCGTGGACAGACCTATCCGCAGGTTGATGTCGGGCACGTTTTTCCGCAGGCCTATCAACTCCGGCAGTTCCTGGCGAAACCGGGCCAAGGCCTCCACCTGCCGCAAGGCCGCCCGGCAGGCCGCCGCCGCCTGCTCCTCCTCTGCCACAAAAGGCGGCCCCCAGTAAGCCATGATCGCGTCCCCGATAAACTTATCGATGATCCCCTTCTCCGCCCGCACGCACTCGGACATCAGGGTGAAGTAACGGTTGATAACGTTGACGAGGCCACCGGGGGTCAGGTTTTCCCCCAGCGTGGTGAACCCCACCAGATCGGTGAACAACACCGTCATCACCCGCTTCTGCCCGGCCACGTCTTCCGGCCGCCCCGGCAGGATCACCTTTTCCACGATCCGGGGATCAATGTAGGAGCCGATGGCTTTCTGCAGGTTCTCCTTCCGCTTCAGCTCGTCGACCATGGCGTTGAAGCTGTCCCCCAGCTGGCCGATCTCATCCTCCGGTAATTTGCCCACGTGGGCCGTCAGGTTCCCTCCCTGCACCGCCCGGGTGGTCCGCAGGAGTTCCAGCACCGGTTTGGCTAGGTTCCGTGAAATCATCCATGCCGCCCCCAGTCCCAGCACCACCGCAAGCAAGGTCGTGGCCGTACTGCTGACCAGCACGCGGTTTTTCCGTTTTTCGGCGCTCTGGGCTGAGAGTTCTGCCATTTGGCAGGTGATCTCCTGCAGTTTGCTGCGCAACTCCCGCAGCTCCATCTGTCCTTTAAAGGAGAATTCCAGGAGTTCCTTGGCTTTGGGCCGATCTCCCGCCCGCCGGGCCGCCAGGGTGGAGTTGGCCAGATCAGTGGTCGACCGGAATGAGCTCTCAATCCGGCTCGCCACTTCCCGGACCTGGGCGGCCAGTTCCCGTTCTTCGGGATCGTCTGGCAACACCCGCAAATCCTCACGGATTTTCCCGATCATTTCGTAAACCCGAAGGGTGTTTTTATCAAAATTGACCTTCGCCTCCTCAATCGCCTTGGCATCCGGCTCGGGCTCTCCGTATTCCCGGTAAAGACGCTCAAAAGCCACCCGCCGGAACAACCCGGCTTCGTTCAGATCCGCCGCCTTGGCCGCCAGCGGAATGGTTTTTTGCGCCACCGTGGCCACGTTCCGACCTAGCCCGATCACCTCAATGTTGGTCAAAACCGCCACCACGACCGTCAAGGTGATGATGCCCACCGCCAAGGCAAAGATCTTAAGGGCGATGGAGTGTTTCAGAGAATCCCCTCTTTCCGGGCTACATACGGTTGGAACAGGACTTCGAACATCATGAAATTCTCAAACAACCCACCGCGGAAGCAAGGCAGGCGAATCCGCGTAAACGCAATCTTGAATCCCACCGCGCAAGCGGCACGGTCCTTCAACCGCGGAGCGGGATACTAGGATAGGCGGGGGTAGGTCTGAGGGGGCCAAACGTAAACGAA
>JBEANM010000197.1:0-3950 GCA_041165425.1 Verrucomicrobiota bacterium | reverse complement strand
GGCGGGGGCGGGAGGAGTCAAACGGGCGAGGGCGAGGGCAGCGGTGGTTTTGCCCGAACCGCTTTCACCCACAACGGCCACGGTTTCGCCGGGCTCGATAGCGAAAGAGAGGTGGTTGACGGCCGTGATGGGTTTGGCGCCCGATGAAAATTCTACGGTGAGATTTTTTACGTCTAACAGGGGCATAAGAGGGGTTAAGGGACGGGGGTCGACGGCGTCGCGCAGGGCGTCACCGAGGAGGTTGAAGGCGATCACAGTGAGAATAATGGCGGCTCCGGGGGTGAGGAGCCACCAGAAGTTGAGCATGAAGATCTTGATGTCCTGGGCCTGGCCGAGCATCAGCCCCCAGGACGAGGAGGGCTCCTGGATGCCCAACCCGAGAAAGCTAAGGGCGGCCTCGCCGAGGATGTAGCCGGGGACGCTGAGGGTGGCGGCCACGACCAGATAGCTGAAGGTGTTGGGGAGCAGGTGGCGGAAGAGGATCACGGTGGGGCGTTGGCCGAGAATGTTGGCGGCGAGGATGAAAGGTCTCTCACGCAGGGAGAGAACCAAACCGCGGACGACCCGGGCGGTGCCGGCCCAGCCCAGGGCAGAAAGGATGACAACGATCAGAAGAAAGGTGGCATCGGACGGAAAGCGGGAGGAAAGCGCAGCACGGAGGGCGAGGAGAAGATAAAGGCCGGGCACAGCCATCAGGAACTCGGTGAGCCGCATGGCGAGAGAGTCGGCCCAACCACCCAGATAACCGGCAAGGCCACCGATGGTGAGGCCGAGCAGGCTGGTCAGAAAAACCCCGACCAGGCCGATGCCAAGAGAGATGCCGGCGCCGTAAAGGAGCCGCGTGAAGACGTCACGACCGGTGGCATCGCTCCCCAGGAGATAGATAACGGCGGGGGATTCGACGGTGAAGAGGTGGGTCTTGGAAGGGAGAAGACCAAATAGTTTGTAGGAAGGTCCCTCGGAAAACCACCGGAGGGGGGCGGCTTGGCCGAGAAGGGGCTCGTAGGTTGCGGTCGAGGGATCTACGAGCCGATAGAGGCGGACGGAGAGACGTCCCTCCTGCCAGACCAGCGCCGTGGGAGGATGGTAAGTTCGCTGGAGGTCCTGGGCGGAAGGGACCGTGGGAGAAAGGAAAGGGGCGAAAGCGGCTGCACCGTAAAGTGCGAGCAAAAGCATGGCGGAAACCAGACCCGCCGGTCGCCGGAGAAGGGACTGCAGCAGATCAGCGCCCATAACGGACCCTCGGGTCGGACCAGGCAAGGGCCAGGTCGGAAATCAGGTTACCGATGACAAGGAGCGTGCAGCCGACCATGACGGAGCCGAGCACGACGAACTGGTCCTCGCGGATAAAGGCTTCGTAGACGAGCCGGCCGAGGCCGGGATAGGGCGTTGCGGAGGACGTGGCGGAAGAGGACGACCTTCTCCGAAAGACCTTTGGCGCGGGCGGCGGTGACGTATTCCGCACGAAGAACATCGAGGACGTTGGCGCGGAGGACGCGCAAAGTGCCCGCGACGCCGCCCAGACCGAGGACCAAGGTGGGAAGAATGAGGTGCCAGGCGATGTCGAGGAGTTGGGAGCCGAAAGGAAGGAAGTCGTGATCAAGCGAGGTTAGCCCGCCAATAGGGAACCAACCGGTCTGGGCCGCGAACCAGACGGCCAGAAGGGCGAGAAAGAACTCCGGAATGGCGAGGGCAAAGTAGGCGGCGGAGGAGGTCAGCTTATCGATCCAGCCGCCCGGGCGGGCGGCAGCCAGGACGGCGAGGGGGATGGCGAGGCCCCACGCGAGGGCGAGAGAGCAAAGGGATAGGAGAATAGTGGCGGGGGCACGTTGGGCGATGAGCTCGGCGACGGGGACCTTGTAGGTCCAGGAGTAGCCGAAGTCCAAGCGGAGGATGTTGCCGAGCCAGCGGAGGTATTGCTCGTACCAAGGGCGGTCGAGGCCGAAGGATTTCTGGAGCTCGGCGATGAGGGTGGGGTTGATGTCGCGTTGGGCCTTTACAGGGGTGAGGAAATCTCCCGGGGCCAAGCTCATCAGGGCAAAGACAAGCAGGGTGACGGCAAGGAGCATGGGCACGAGGGTGCCAAGACGGCGGAGAATGAAGGCAGTCATGGCGTGAAGACGGTCCAGAGTTCGTCGAGGTTCCAGACGAGGGAACCCAGTGGCGGGATCTTGATGTTTTTCCAGCGATCCTTGAGGCCGACGTAGGCGTTGGCGGTGACGAGATAGATATAGGGTGTCTCATCGCTCATGATTTTTTGCACCTCATCGAAATATTTTCGGCGGGTGGCGTAGTCGAGCGTGCGGAGCTGGAGGGACATCAGTTCATCGATCCGGGCTTCCCAGGGCGTGGCGGGAGTTTTCTGGTTGGGGTACCACTGGTGCAGACGGCCTTTGGAGGAGAAGACGGACATGCCACCGGCGGGGTCGCCGCCGCCGGTGAGGCCAAGGAGACCGGCCTCATAGTCAAAGGAGTCTTGGATTTTTCCGACGAAGGTGCCGAAATCAAGAAACGCGAGGTTCACGGTGATGCCGAGGTCACGCATGTTCTCCTTGAAAACGGTGGCCATGTTCACGCGGAGCTGGTTCTCCTGATTGGAGTTCAGGGTGAACTCGACGAGATTCCCTTTGGCGTCGCGGAGTTTTCCGTCCTCGCCCAAACGAAAGCCAGCCTCGGCCAGGAGAGCGCGGGCCCGGGCGGGGTTATAGGGGTACTGGGTGACGTTGGGGTTGTACCACTTTTTGTTGGCGGGGGTTTCGGGGCCCCACAGGGGTTGGCCGCGTCCGAAGAGGACGCCTTTCACGATGCCCTCCCGGTCGATCCCATGGGAGATGGCCTGGCGGAAGCGGCGGTCGGTAAACCAGGCGAGCTTGTGGGGCTGGACGAACGGTTTGCCGGAGGCGTCCTGGCCGGGGTTCTGGTTGAACCAGACGAAGCCGGTGTTGGGAGAGGGGCCCCGGTTGTGGACGAGGAAGTCGTAGCGCTTCGCAAAGCGTTCGATCCAGGCCACGTTGTCGGGCGAGAGGCCCTCCGCGTCTGTCTGGCCAGTGGCGAAGGCAAGGGTGCTGGCGTTGATGTCTTTGACCAGTTTGGTGACAAGGAAGTCGACGTAGGGGAGGCGAACGCCGGCGGAGTCGGCCCGCCAGTAGTGGGGATTGGCTTCAAACACGATCCGTTCGGCAGGCTGATAGGAGCGGAGGCGGAAAGCTCCGGTACCGACGAGGGTTTCCGGAGCGTGTTGGGCGACGCTGACGTTCCAGGCTTTTTGAAGGGTGCCGTCATGGAAAGCGGATCCGAGACGGTGTTGGGGCAGGATGCCGACGCCACCGACGTATTCGAGGAACGGGGCGAAGATTTCCGGCGTGGTGATGCGGACGGTCAGCTCGTCGACTTTTTCCACGCGGAAGGGCTTGCCGTCGACGGAAAGGTCGAAAGCGGAGCGGTTGGGGTAGCGGGGGTCGTAAATGGCCTGGAAGGTGAAGAGGACGTCATCGGCCGAGAAGGGGGCGCCGTCCGACCAGCGGACGCCGGGGCGAAGAAAGAAGGTGAAGGTTTTGTTGTCGGGCGCGATCGTCCAGCGGGAGGCGAGGCCGGGTTCCACTTCCTGGGTGACGGCATTGTAGCGGGTGAGGGAGTCGAGGAAGAGTCCGATAAACCCTCCGGAAGTGGCGTCTTCCGAGACGAGGGGGTTGAAGGTGGAGGGTTCGCCGGGGACGGACTGGATAAAGACACCGCCCCGGCGACCGGGCTCCACCCGAGCGGTGTCGATGCCGTCGGGGAGGGGATGATCCTCGCGGGCGACCGGCGGGGCTTTGGTGCAGGCGGAGAAAAAGACGGGTAGAAGGAGGAGGAAAACCAGCCGGGACATTCGGGAAAGTTTAAGGGAACCGATACCGAACCCAACCCTATTTGTCCGCCGGACGGGGGCCAGACTCGAGCCCATGGGAACC
>JBEANM010000196.1:0-2581 GCA_041165425.1 Verrucomicrobiota bacterium | reverse complement strand
GCATCCAGGGCACTGGTCGGCTCGTCCAGCAGCAGAATCGGCGCGTCCCGCAAAAAGGCCCGTGCGATCCCGATCCGCTGCCGCTGGCCACCGCTCAACATCACTCCCCGCTCTCCCACCGAAGTGTCGTACCCTTGGGGCAGTTGCCGGATGAATTCATCGGCTTGCGCGTCCTCCGCCGCTTTCTGAATTTCCCGGAAAGAGGCCCCCGGCCGTCCATACGCAATATTTTCCCGCACGGTTCCATTCAGCAGAACCGTCTCCTGGAGAACCAGCGCCTGATGGGAGCGCAGGTCTTTTTTGGCCAGGCGGCGCAGATCGGTGCCGTGAAAAAGAATTGAGCCCCCCGTGGGATCGTAAAACCGGGGCAACAGGGAAAGCAGGGTCGTCTTGCCGGCGCCCGTCCCCCCCACCACCGCGACGGACTCTCCCGGTGCCACCGTGAAGCTCAGCTCGTGCAGGACCTCGTCTCCCCGGGCATACCGAAACCCCACGCCGCGAAACTCGATGGCTCCGGCCCCGGCCGGAAGTTTTTCCGGTTTGGCCGGATCCGGCACCTCATCGGGCGTGTCGAGGACTTCAAACACCCTCTGTGCCGCCCCCGCGGCTCCCTCCATCGACCAGGCCGTGTAGCTCAACTGCTCCAGCGGCGAATACAACATGCCGAGATAGGCCAGAAAAACGAGGAGGTCCCCCAACGTCATCTTCCCGGCCGCGACCTCCCCGGCCCCGGCCCACAACAGCGCGGCCGTCCCCGCCGCCAAGAGCGTTCCCACCACCAGCGTGCTCGCCACGTTCGTCATCGAAAGCCGCAGGTTCGCCTCCAGCGACTCCCGCGCCTCCCGACGGAAAAGATCCACCTCATGGGATTCCCGCCCAAAGGCGTGGACCACCCGGATACTCGAAAGGCCCTCGTTGGCCCGCGCCAACACGTCGCTCTCCTGCGCCTGAAGGGCGGCGGTCTCCCGCCGGATCCGGCCGGCAAAGCGCGCAATCGCCATCATCAGGAACGGCACCACTGCCAGGGAGAAAAATGCCAGCCGGGGGCTCATCCGGAACATCACCACAAAAGTGCCCACCAAAGTGAGCGCCGAACCCAGAATCGTGGCAAATCCCCGGTTGAAATAGGTCTGGATGGCCTGGGCATCGTAGGCCACGCGGAAACTGGAATCGGTGCTGCGCCGGGCATCATGAAACCGCAAAGGCAGGGACTGCAGATAGGCGTACAACTCCGTCCGGACACGCAACAGGGCCTTTAATCCGATCTCAATCAGGGCGTAGGTCTGCGCCAGATTCACCGCCCCCCACAGAAGATGAATCCCGATCAAGGCCCCGCAGGTCAGGGCCAACGCGGCGGCAAAAGACCACGTCCCGGGCAGAAACGGCACCGCGATGGATCCCTGCGGAGAGACGAGCACGCTATCCACCACGAATTTCAGCGGCCACGGCTTTAACAAGTTCAGGCCCGTGGCCACCCCCAGCAACAGAAACGCGCCCAAAATCCTTCCGGCAAAAGGCCGGTAGTATCCCAGGATGCGGCCCACCAGCTTCACGCCTGGGGATTCCTTCCCGAAACCGGCATCAACTGGGCCCGCCGCGCCGCCACGCGCACCAAGTCCGCCACCCGCCGGCGCAACTGCCATCCGGTCCAGAGCCAACCCACCCCGGCGAGAGCCAGGATACCCAGGAAGAAAGGAAGCGCGGCCGGATAGGCCAACCACACCAGCACGTCGGCCGTCAGGGCGGTGATACCGAAAAGCACGCTGAAGGTGCTGGGCACCATACCTTGGTGCACGCGGGTGAGCCGCCGACCATGGGGATAAATTTCCGTGAGGGTGCGGAGGCGGATGTGCCACCAGCGGTTGGCAAAGATCTGCACGTCCCAGGGATTCCAACCCGTATCGAGCGAGTACTTCCATCCCTCTTCCTCCATGCTCTTCACGACCTCCTCGAGGAGTTGGGAGCGGTCCCTACCCTGTTCGCTCCAGAAAGAAAGCATCCGGGACTGGATCAGCGGGATCTTCGGTCCTGCGTCCTTTTCCGGAACCATCGCCACGGAATCCGGCGTCCGCTTCCCCTTGAGCCAGGTAAAATACCGCGCCCAGTCGCGCACCAGCGGTTGGGTGAGGGCCAGATAAAAAACCGTTAAACGCGCGAGAATCGTGTCGTGCTTGGACTCAATCCGGGCCACCACCATGAACGAAAGCGCGGGAACCAGCGTTGCCGCCAGCATCAGCAGGGGCAGGATGCGGAGAGGCTCGATCTGGATCGAGACCAGGAAGATAAAAAGAGTCAGGGCGTTCCATTCGAGGCCGCTGACCAGCTGGGCCCAGGGGGAGGCGGGTTTGGGATAGAGGCACTGGAAAAGTCCTGTACCGAAAACCCCATGATAAATAATCGGTCGGTGAAAAACGCGCTCAAACCGTGGCAGGCCGTAAATCACCCCCTTCCAACGGGCGGATCCCTGCGGATCGAAATACTGCATGTGTTTGAATCGAAGCATGGCCTCCGCCTCGCCGTACCCTTTCTGTTGGCGGAAGTACGCCTGCATCGTGAACCGCCGGTGGTGCCAGACCATGGC
>JBEANM010000195.1:0-3221 GCA_041165425.1 Verrucomicrobiota bacterium | reverse complement strand
TTGCCCCGGCCGGAAAGAGAGGGAACGCCCTGATCGCGGAGGCGGAAGACCTTATCCGAGGCGGTGCCGGCCGGGATTTTTAGGTTCAGTTCGCCGTCCAGGCTAGGGACGCTGATCTCGGCACCGAGGGTGAGTTGGGCAAAGGAGACCGGCACCTCACAGAAGAGATCGTCTTCCTGCCGCTCAAAGACGGGATGGGAGCGGACGGAAAGGACAACGTAAAGATCACCGGCCGCCCCGCCCCGCGTGCCGGCCTCGCCTTGGCCGGAGGAGCGGAGGCGGGCGCCGGTGTCGACCCCGGCAGGAATTTTCAATTTGATCCGGGCATTTTGTTCGGCGCGACCTTCGCCGTGACAATGCTTGCAGGGGTGTTCGATGGTTTGGCCGGTGCCGCCGCATTTCGGACAGGGTTGGGCGATGGAAAAGAAGCCGCGGTTGACGGCCACCTGGCCCTGTCCGCGGCAGGTCGAGCAGGTGATGACTTTGGAACCGGAGGCGGCCCCGGTACCCTCGCAATGGGAGCAGGGGGCGGGACGGCGGATGGTGATTTCTTTTTCGCAACCCTGAACGGCTTCCAGGAAATCGATCTCCAAGTCGTAACGAAGATCGGCGCCTTGGGTGGAGCGGGAACCCCGGCGACAAAGGCATCCTCGAAAATATCGCCGAAAATGGTGCCGCCGAGGCCCCCAGAGCTGAACACCTCGCGGAAGAGCTCAAACGGATCATGGAAACCGCCGCCGCCCATGCCCCCGCCCGGGGCAAAGGCCTGGTGGCCGAACCGGTCGTAGGCATCGCGTTTTTGCGGATCAGAAAGAATCTCGTAGGCTTCGCCGATCTCCTTGAATTTTTCCTCCGCCTTTTTGTCGCCCTTGTGTTTGTCGGGGTGATGCTGAAGGGCGAGCTTACGATACGCCTTTTTAATATCCTCAGCGGTGGCGCCACGGGCGACGCCCAGAACCTCGTAGTAGTCCTTTTTTGCGGCCACGGATCAGGCGGGTTGAGCCGGGGCGACCGTGACCACGCTGGCAGGGCGAAGAAGGCGATCGCCCATCTTGTAACCCCGGCGACGCTGGTGAAGGACGGTGCCTTCGGGTTTGCCGGGGGCAGGTTCCTGGCCCAGGGCTTCGTGCAGGTGGGGATCAAAAGGCTGGCCAACGGCATCGATCGGGGTGACGCCGTGTTCGGTGAGGAATCGGTCGAACTGGCCCTGGATGAGCTTGAGCCCCGCAATCACCGAAGCGACATCCTTGGCTGAGGCAGCAGCCTGCAGACCGAGCTCCAGATGGTCGAGGAGAGGGAGAAAATCCGAAAGGATCGACTGATTGGCATACTTGAGGGACTCCTCCTTTTCGCGGGTCAGACGTTTCCGGGAGTTTTCAAAATCAGCACGGATGCGGAGCAACTGGTCCTTGAGGGAAGCGATTTCGGCGGTGGGATCGGGTTTACCGGCTGCCGCTGCGGCAGGTTCGGTGGGTGCCGGTTGGCCGTCCGGCAGAATAATTTTTGGATCCGCAGTCTGGCCGGAGCCTGAGTTGCCGGGATGGGGGGAGGACTTGGATTTCATGGGTTTAGATAGCAAATGGTATTAGAATAAGATGCAGAAGTTATTGTATGGAAAGGGGATGTCAACCGAGGGCCAAAGGCTTTCGGGGCAAGGGGCAGGGAGGAAGTGGAAAAGCGGAAAGAGGTTACTGCTCAGACCAGAGAAAGTGTCGGTTCCGGAGATCGTCGATCTTTCGGGCAAAGGCGGCCTGATTGGGTCCGCCGGCGTTTTCCAAAATCCGGTAAATGGCGAGCGCTCCCTTAAAATCGCCACGTTTCTCCTGGATTCTGGCGGCCTCTGCGCCGGCACGGGCAAACCAAAGGTATTCCGGTTGGGAGGGGGCGGCCGAGACGGTGCCCAGACGGCCGTAGAGCACGTCGAGATAAGCCTGCAACGCGTCATCCTCGCGGCCGAGCTGCTCGAGCGAACGTCCCCGGATAAAGCCAGCCTCGTTTTTGTCCGAGGCATCGGCGGCCGGACTTTTGAGGATGCCCTCGGCGGTGGAGACAGATCTTTCCAGATTGGCCTTATCTGTCCCGCCGAGGGCGAATTCACAGGCCAACCGCCGCTTTGAGATCTCCACCCAGGCACGCTGGTCGGGCGTGCGGTTGGCGAGGAGAGAGTTGGCAATCTGCAGGCCGCCGGCGTAATCCCCCGCCGCCCGGCAGGCATCGATTTCGGCCAGACGGGCATCGGTGCGCAGCGGGGAGTTTTCCGTCAAGGAGCGGAATAGTTTGGTGGCCTCCTCAGGATTGCCGAGAGCAAGCGCGCTGAGGCCGGCATAGTAGAGGGCGTTATCGGCGAGGGGATCCTTGGGGAATTTTTTTGCCATCTCGCGGAAGGCGGTCAGGGCCTCTCCGTGGTTCTTTTCCTCGTAGTGTGTCTGGGCGATCTGGAAGGAGAGGGCCGGGGCGAGGGTGCTGTCGGGAAAGCGACTGAGGATTTTGGCGAACTCCGCCCGGGCCTGGGTTCCGGTCAGCTCCTTGGCCCGGAGGCGGGCTTCGATGCCGGAGGCCAGGGCCTGAGGAAGGAGCGGGGAGTCGGGAAAAGATTTCTCAAATTCGGCGAAGGCGGCCGAAGCCTCGGGGTAGTTGCCGGCCCGGAGGAGGGAGTTGGCCCGCCGGAGTCCGGCTTCGGCCTGAAAAGAGCTGGAGCCGGGTAGTTGGGCGACTTCTTCCAGCGCGGTGCGGCTGGCGGCGGTGTCACCCTTGGATTCGAGCATGCGACCACGTTCCAGTGCCAAGGCGGCCCGGCGATCGCTTTCGGGAAACTTCTCGGAAAAACTTTTTTCCAGTCTGGTAAAGCCGACCGGATCCGGAATCCGGGCGGTGGCCAAGGCGGCGTTGTAAAGAGCCTGTTCCGACTGCACCGGAGTGGCGGCGGTTTTGAAGGCGGCTTCATAGGAGGTGGCCGATTCAAAAGCCTTTCCTTCCTTGAGGAGAAGATCGCCTAGGGCGAAATGAGCCTGATAAGTCACCTCGGGAGGTAGAGATGTTTTTTTGAGCAGTGTGCGGAGCTGTTCGCGGGCGGCCGACTCCTGCCCTTGTTTGGCCAAGGCTTCGGCAAGGATCACTTGGGCCCCGGGAACGGCAGGAGAGGAGGGGTAATTCTTGATCAGGTTGTCGAGGTCGGCGGCGGCGGCCTCGGCGTTGCCGGCCTCGAGGGTCGCGGAGCCGAG
>JBEANM010000194.1:0-2767 GCA_041165425.1 Verrucomicrobiota bacterium | reverse complement strand
CAGGCTCACAGCAAGGCCCCCACATCCTGCCGTGCCCGCCAGGCATCTCCGAGACTCACCTTGTGATCCTGCCGCACAAAGGCCGAAAGCATCGCCTTATCGCAAAGATGGTTGATCAGGCGTGGCACCCCGGCGGACCAGCGATGAATCGCCCGGCCGGCCAGACGGGAAAAACGCACCCGCGGATTCGGACCCGCCACTTTTAACCGATGGTCGATATAGGACATTGTCTCCCGATAGCGCAGCGGGGCTAGCTCACACCGCACCAGAATCCTCTGTCGGAACGGCAACAGTTCGGGTTCATCCCGCAAACGCTCCTCCATCTCCGGCTGAGCAAAGAGCACCACCTGCACCACCTTCCGCTCATTGGTCTCCAGATTCGTCAACAACCGCAGCGCCTCAAGGGACTCCGTCGGCATCCCCTGCGCCTCATCCACCAGGATGATCACCTGCCGGCCGATCAAATAGCGGGCGAGCACCGCTTCCTGCACCTGCTGCGCCAGCCCCTCCCAGGAAAGAACCTCCTCTCCCAGATCCGTCAGAATTTGCACAAGCAACTCCCGCTCTTGGAGGCGTGGATTGAGGATCAGGGCGTGATCAACTGTTTCCGGATCCAGCTCCTGCAGAATCTGTCGACAAAGGGTGGTCTTGCCGGAGCCTACCGGCCCGGTCACCAGACAGGTGCCCTTGGATTGGTTCAGGGCATAACGGATGTGTTGCAGGGCCTCCGCGTGCACCCGGGTGCGGTAAAGAAACTCCGGATCCGGACTGATTAGGAACGGGGACGTTTCTAATTCAAAAAAGGTTTCGTACATGGCCGGAAGCCCCCATCACTTCTGAGCCACGGGCGAGTCTTGAACGATGGTGGGGCTGACCAGAAAGACCATCTCACGGCGGGTCTTGGCGTCTGCCATGCCGGTGAACAGTGTCCCCAACAGGGGAATATCCCCCAACACAGGCACTTTTTTGCGGACTTGGTTCAGCTGATCCTCAATGAAGCCACCCATGACCACCGTATCGCGGTCATTCACCCGCACGACTGTGGAGGCCTGCTTGGCACGCAATCGTGGGGCCGTGGCATTCGTGCTTTGGACGGTGGAATTAATGATATCTCCAGAGGCGTTGGTTGTCACCCCGGTGATGGGCTGAACAAAAGAATCAGTCCCGGCGAGCGTGGTGACCGACGGCAGGATCTCGAGGGTGATTTTTTGGTCATCGGAAATCTGCGGGGTAATGGAAAGGACTGTTCCGGTCTCCACGCTGTTCACCTGCACATTGTTGCCTTGGGCGTTGCCTGATTGGCTCTGCAAGACATTGGACTGAGAGGTGAAAAACGGATCTTCCCGAACTACTTTGATAATTGCGGTCTGGTGATTCATGGAGCGCACCCGCGGCTGACTGGCAATGCGCACCTTGGCCTGGTCCTCAATGGCCTTAATGATCAGGTCGATGGTAGTGTTGGAAATGGAAAGACTGGGAATATTCGCTCCGCTCAACCCTGGAAATACCGTGGTGGGAATCCCACTTGGGGTCAACAAAGCCGAGGCGGTCAGCGTTGTGTTGCCCACCTGTTTGACCACCTGAGTCCAGTCGATGGCAAATTCGCGGTCGTCCGTGAACTCCACATCCAGAACCCGGACATCCAGATCCACCTGTCGGTTCAAACGACTAGAAAGAATTCCGATATATGCGCCAACCTGCTCCACGTTTTTCCGTGTGTCGGAAACAATCACCGTGCCCGCAAGAGAATTCACCGCCACCTTGCCCTTCGCCGAAAGAAGGGCCTGGATCTGGGCAGCCATGTCTTTCCAGACATCCACCTCATCGGAAGAGTCGACGGAAACCGTCCCGCTCGATCCCGATCCTCCGCCCCCGCCGCTGGAGGTGGTGTTATTGCCCGAGGACAGATCGGTCTCCATGGTAGTTTTGCCTGTCCGCTTTAGGCGTAGGTAATCAACCGTGAAAACCCGTGTTTGCAAGCCGCGCACCCGGATCAGCCCACCTTCTGCCTCCGCGTAACAACCGATGGATTCCAAGATTGCTTCCATGGCCTTTTCCAAGGTCAGCCCACGAAAATCCACCGTCACCGTGCCCTGCACCTCGGAATCCGGCACAATGTTGAGTTGGTTAAGCCGCGCAAAAAGCGCCAAGGCATCAACCACCGGCAAGCCCTTGGCGGTGAAGCTGTAAGTCGGATCCTCCGAGGTGCCTGTTTTACCTCGGCCCTGCCCCAACCGCACCATTCGGCTAAGTTCCTCCGTGGGACGATCCGAGCCCGCCTGTGCCGGATTTATCACGGCTAGATCTGGGGTCGGAATTTTCCATTTCCCCTCACCCATCTGGGTCGGGACATCCCGCACAAAGGTGGTGAGCTCGTTGGCCTGCCACAGAGTCACTGGGGCGACGGTCAAACGACGCCAGCCATCTTTGCCCGTGGAAACCGCCCCTGCCCGCACCTCCTCCGCCAGCTTTCCAGCTGTTTCAGCACTTCACCCTGCACATCGGGCGGCATCACCAGGTCCCACTCGTAAAGCGACTCTTTGCCCGGCAGAGCCAGCCGGCCGACGCCATTGGTATGTACTGCGGTCGATGAGTTTCCAGCTTTTCCCGGCACGATTTCGGGCTGACGGGAACCGTCGAGGAGCTTTTTCCACGCCGGATAGTCCGAATTCTTGGGATTCACCACCATCAACTCCTCCAGAGCCCGGTCTTGCGCAGCCTCATCCCCGGTGGAAAGGGCTTGGAAATAAATCCTCCTTAAATCCTC
>JBEANM010000193.1:0-2827 GCA_041165425.1 Verrucomicrobiota bacterium | reverse complement strand
GTTGGGGCTGGTCGGGCCGAAGTTGGAATGCGGGCTGGGCGGCCGGTTCCGGCGTGGCGTTGTCTTTGAAAAAATAGTCCCGGGCTTCGGTGAATTGAGGTGGCGCATCGGGCAGCAGGGTATTCCCGGAGGACCAGGCGCCTGCACCGGTGATCAGACCGACGGGCGGCAGGATAAAGGTGAACGCCTTGGTGATGTCGTCCACTTCGGTCATTTTTTTGTACCAGATCCGCACGGGAAGGTTGTCCTCGGCGCGGATGGGCACGTCCAGGCCACCGAACCGTGGTTGACCGTTCACGGAAAGCTTTTCCTCGGAAAGGTAGCGGATGTAGCCCAATCCCACCTGCTGACGTTTGAGATCCGTGTGATCCGCGGCCCGGCGGCCTTCCGGATTTTCCACAATGAGGATCTGTTTGTAGGTGCCCGGGGGCATGACCACCTTGATTTCTCCGCATGCGATGGTCTGTTCGGAGGAAAGGGTGATTTGGCAGTTGCGGGGCCGTGCCGGATCCAGGAGGGGATCGATCGGTCCGCTCCCGGGAGCCGTGGGCGCAGCGGTGGGTTTCAGCGTTGTTTTGTCCGGGACAGGCACGGGAAGTTGTTCCGGAATTTTCGGTTGATTGGCGACGGCTTCCGAGGAGATGGCCGCCCCCGCTCCGGGGTTTTGGGGCCAGGCGGTGAACGGGCAGGTGAGGAGGGCGAGTCCAAGAAGGCGGCGGGAGATGGCGGTGGTCAGGAAGTTCATGAGTTAAAAACGATAGATAAGGTTGATACCGGTTCCGGCGTTCAGAGCCTCGAAATCTCCCGTTTCCGGAACGTTCACGCTACTGTCGCTTTTGGTCCAGCTGATGAAGCCCCGCAGCGACAGTTGGGTCATCGGCGTCCAAGTCGCCGAAAAACCGTAAGTTTGCTGAAAATCCAGGCGGTCCTGATTTTGGAAATCGGGAGGTGGCAGTTGGGTGCCGGTGTATTTGGCGAGGCGAAGGCTGGCGTAGGTCTGCAGGTTTAACTCCTTGAGGGGATTCACCGACCAGGCGAAGGTTAAATTGTTGTCTGTGCGGGTGAAGTTGCTGGGGTTGGCGAGGACATAGGAGGCGCGGCCGGTGATGGAGACGGAGGTCCAGTCCGCCAGGGAGCGGAACCAGGTGGCCTGCCAGGCGAGGGGATATTCATCCAAAAAATTGGTGTAAGCGGACCAGTCACGCCCCACCAGCGGGTTGGTGTTGCCCGAGCCCATGTAGACGTTGGCGTCGGCCGAAAAGGAAAGATAGAGATCCTCGGAAAAGGCCCAGCCCAGCGAAGCGGTGGGATTCATCACCTGAAAGTTGTTGGCGGAAATGCCGGAGGTGTCGTAGGGAGGCGGTCCCATCTCCGCCTGGGCGTAAGTAAAAAACTGGTAACGGAACCCCAACCGGGGAAAGAACATGGCGTACTGGGGATCGGTGAGGGAGGGCGCAAACCCGATCTCCGGCGTGGTGATGATCTGCCAGGCGGCGAATTTCTGCGCCCCGCTTTCGGCATAGAGGACGTTGCTGTTGTAAAAAGCCTGGGTGTCGACTGTCAGGTAGAACCAGGGCTTGGTGGCGGGCTTGGACATGACGGCGACTTCCCCCAGGTCAGGGGAGAGGGGTTTGGCGGTTAAGGTCTCCTCTTCCAAGCTACGCGTGGCATCGGTCACCCCTTCGGTATCCTGCACCTGCTGGCGCAGCTGCATGTCTTGGCGGGTCTGCGAAGAGACGGCGGCCCCAGCACCTCCCGCCTGGCCGAGGGCATCGGGGGGATGTGAAAATAATAGGAGAGATCCAAAGAGGATGAGTGAGTCTCTAAAGAGACCCCGCCTTTTGCCTAATTGCTTCCAAATCAACCCCGCTAGCATCTCCAGTGGATTTAGATTGATGGGGCTTAAAGTACAACATATAGATATAAAAAATTAACCGCAACACAACATATACAAAAATGCGTGAAAACTCATGACTTTGAAACTTTGCGCCAATCACCATAAGTAGTTATCTATAAACAGCTAATAAACAAAGCTTTACAAAATTATTAAAATACCATTTGCGAAGATACGGAACCTATTCTTATATATAAATGGCTACCCATGGACATTTTATGACTGAAACAATTTTGAACTTTTTCGTTACCGGAGTGCTCCAACACCAATCGTGCCGAAAAAAATTCCTGTTTCACCCATGAATCTTTTTGCAAACGCAAAACCCTGCCGCGTCTTTTCTGTAGGCTTGGTTTTGGGTTTGTTGGTGTCTCCCGTTCGCGCGGAATTGGGACAAGGAACCGTTTCCGCGCTTTTGCAGAATGTGGACAAAACGGTCGGCGGGCAGACCACGCCCGCCGTGGTCGGGGATGTCATTCATTGGAGCGGGGATCGGCCCTCGTCTGCACGCCCCCGCGGGCGGAGGGAATCAACGTCGTCTCGGGCGGCGTTTCCGGAACTATTCCCGGCGATCCCGCGGGAAAAACCTTCATGATTACGGCCTACCCGGCCGAAGCCGGCGGCGCCACCCCGTCCGCCACCACCGTGGCCGCCCCTTCCGGCTCGGTGAGCATCGGCCCCGGACAGTTCGCCCTGATTGGCCCGAGTTCCAGCGGCAGTCCCAAGGTGTTCAACGTGGATGTGGGGCAGGTGTTTCGGTCCAGCCCGCTGGTCAACGCTTTTCCCACTCCGCTGCCGACGGCCGGGGCCATCCTCCAGACCGCGACCTTGCAACAGGCCACTGTCCGGGCGGGGGGAATGAGTTCGACTGGTACGGTGGGCTTGGCGGTGGCTTCGGACGGCACGATTCTCACCGGCTCATCCAAACCGAAATCC
>JBEANM010000192.1:0-3883 GCA_041165425.1 Verrucomicrobiota bacterium | reverse complement strand
TAGGCAGTCATGGGCGAGCCGCTCCGCAAGTTCCCGAGGGTTCTGGCGGGTGGCCTTGGCCGCCACCATGGCAAGGTGAGTCTGGAAGTGGCCGTGGCGCTCGTCCGCACAGGGGCGTACCCAGGGTTCGGCGGGAAGATCAGGGAAGTTTTTGCCTGCCCAAGCGGCTACCCTTTGCTCCAGTTCAATGCGCAGGGACATTAGGCGTTCCGAAAAAGAGCGAGAATCTCGGCCGGTTCCTTGGCCTCCATGATTCTGTTCTTCATGCCCCGCCGGTTGAAGAATTTGGCCACAGCGGCCAGGGTCTGAAGATGGGCTTGTGCCTGATCGGCGGGCGCCAAAATCAGAAAGAAAAGCTTCACGGGCTTCGCATCAACCGCTTCGCAGTCCACCCCGTTCGGGCAACGGGCAAAAAGGGTTATCGGTTTTTCCAGCTTAGCCAAGGAGGCGTGTGGTAGGGCGAAGCCACCCCCCATAGCTGTGGTCATTTTCTCTTCGCGAAGCTGGAGAGCTTTTTGCGCATCTTCCTGGAGCCCTTTGGGCATAAATCCCTTGGCGACAAGGTGTTCCAGCATGCGCTGGTGGGCTTGTGGGCGATCCTTGGCCTCCAGATGGGCCATGAGGTTGTTTTCTTGGATCAGGTCGGAAATCTGCACGGAGCAAAGATTACTAGGCGGGGGGAGGTAGGTAACGCAAGAGGAGGCCTGTGATCCAATGGAGGCTTTGGGTGTAGGTCCAGACCCAATCGCGGCCCAAGTCAATCAAAAGGGTGGTCATAGGCATGGGTTGAAAAAAAGACCAGATTAAGCCTGTGGCCAGCAGGAGATTGGCCAAAGCGATGAGGGTAAGAGAAAAGATCCGTCCGTAGGCCAAAAAGTCCGGTTGGCGGGTCCGAAGGAGGTCCAAGGTAAACGCATAATGGTATCCCCAAACCGCGCCCCATGCTCCTAAAAACGCCAACTGATAATCCAAGAGACGAGGCCAGGCCTGCAGTCCAGCGAGCCAGAGAACCCCGGCGAGCAATGGATAAAGCGGTAAAATGTAGGGTGCGAGGGTGATCCATGGAGAGGTTCGGTCCGAAACCACTTTCCCGCCCTTTTCCGCCACTTGAAGGGAGTGAACCCGTCCGCCGCTCAGCCAAACCGCCAGGGCGTGGGATAGTTCATGTCCCAGTACATAGATGCCCCGGGGACGAGGAAGAAAAAGATAGGCCAACCCGGACGCAACCCAGCCAACACCAAAACAGACAGCCGCCCACCAGGGGAAGGACGGGGTGGCCGCCGCGGAGCGGAGAAGTTGGGCGAAGCAGCCTCCCGTGGCCCAAACCCCCGGCCATAAGGCCAAAGCCAAGATAAGGCGGAGCCAGTTCATGGATTGACGGAAGGCCAGGGTTTCCGGCATAGTTTCCATTTATGGCCAATACCGCTTCTGCCGCTAAACAGGCCCGCGCTGCGATCCGTCGCCGCGAGGTGAACCGCGTTCTTTTGCAGGCAGCCCGTAACGCGCAAAAGAAGGTTGTTTCCCTGATTCAGGCGGGAAAAAAGGATGAAGCGGCCAAACATTTTCCAGAATTGCAGAAGCGTTTGGACCGGGCGGCCAAAGGTAAGGCCATCCACCGTAATCGCTCCGCCCGCATCAAGTCCCGCATTGCTCATCTGCTTCGCTAGTTCGTTTCGTCCGCGCCCATCAGGCGAGTCACTCGGATCCACGGCAACAAACCAAAATAGGCTTTGGCCCGATTGGCTGCAGCCCGAGCTTCAGCTTCCGTGGCCCAAAGCCCAAATACAGTAGAACCGCTACCACTCATCCGGGCGACCAAGACGCCTGCCTGCCGGGCTAGCCAATCCCGGGCCGCCCGAATCCAAAGATATTTCCGTTCCACCGCAGGCTCTAGATCGTTGCGCGGACGGAGTTCATAAGTCTTTCCGGAAATGAAGGGTAGTGGGGTGGGAGCTCCTTCCTCCCCTGGTTGGCGATCGGCGGCATACCGTGCATAGGCTTCCGCGGTGGGAGACCCAAAACCGGGATGAATCAATACCGCCCAAGGCAGCTTTGTCAGGGGAATAGGTTCAAGGACCTCTCCGCGTCCGGTTCCGCGCGCGGGACTGGACTGGAGAAAGAAGGGAACATCACTACCTAATTGGGCGCCAATCTCCAATAGATCCCTTTCACTGATTTTTAACGACCAGAATTTTTTCAGGAGGCGCAGGGCGGCGGCGGCATCACTGCTACCTCCCCCTAAGCCTGCTCCTTGAGGGATGTCTTTCTTAAGCCGCAGGCGGGCCCCGGTGGTTGTTTTTGAGTGCGCCTGCAAGGCTTGGGCTGCCCGGAGAACCAGATTGTCGGGGCCGGCGGTAAGGGTTTGGTCTCCCTCAATCTCCAAGCTAAGGGAACCGTCGGTGGAAGGGCTAACGGAGAGGAGGTCGGCCACCTCAGTCCTCACAAAGAGGGTGTCGATCGGTTGGCGTGGGCGCGGATTGTCAGGTCGGCCATATCCCGATTCAATGGGGAAGGTGACTCCGGATCAAATCATCCTCGCGCTGGATGTGGACACAACGGACGAGGCTCTCGGTTGGGCCCGCCGCCTGAAGGGGCGCGTGGGGACGTGCAAGGTGGGGTTGCAGCTCTATTTGCGGGACGGTCCAGCCGTCCTGAAGGGTCTGGCGGCAATAGGGATGCCGGTCTTTTTGGATCTTAAGTTTCACGATATCCCTAATACCGTGGCGCAGGCGGTTGCCGCCGTGGCGGTCTGGAAACCCCGGTTTTTGACCCTCCATGCCTCGGGTAGCCGCGAAATGATGGAAGCAGCCCAAAAGATGGCACCCAAGGAAACCTGTCTGCTGGGAGTCACGGTATTGACCAGTCTTTCGGAAGAAGCGGCGGCGGACATTGGATGGGCGGATGGTGTCCAAGCCACCGTGGAGAGGCTATCAGCGTTGGCCAAGTCGGCAGGATTAGGCGGTATTGTCTGCAGTCCCCATGAGGCCAGCACGGAAAGGAAACGCTGGATAACCGGCGAAATTGTAACTCCTGGGGTCAGACCCCCAGGCGCCGAAAAAGGGGACCAAAGTCGAGTCCTTACGCCGGCAGAAGCCCTTCAGGCAGGGGCTTCGAGGATTGTGGTGGGTCGCCCTGTTTTGCGGGCGGGTCAGCCCGAGGCAGTCTTAGATCAGATGTTGGCGACCTAAATCCTGTCCCGCGGTTACATCGAAAACCGGGGTCCCAGGTAAAGTCCGCGGGCCACGGGGTCATTGATCAGGAAGTCGGCTGTGCCCTCGCTCTCCACCTTGCCTTCGCAGATGAGGTAAGCCCGATCCACGATGGAAAGAGTCTCCCGGACGTTGTGGTCGGTAATGAGGACGCCAATCCCCTTGCGGCGCATGGTTAGGATGATCTGTTGAATGTCGTAGACGGCGAGGGGATCCACTCCGCTGAAAGGCTCGTCCAGCAGGAGAACGCTGGGGCGGGTGACCAGACAGCGTGCAATGGCCAGACGGCGCTTTTCACCGCCGGAAAGCTGAATGGCCCGGCTTTTGACGAGATTATCGAGGCCGAGCTCGACCAAAAGCTCGTGGCACCGCTCTTTGCGCTCCTGATCGGTGATGGGGAGGGTTTCCAGAATGGCCAGGAGGTTTTCCTCCACCGTCAGACGGCGGAAGATCGACTCCTCCTGAGGGAGGTATCCAATTCCCCGGCGAGCGCGGCGGTACATCGGCATGCCGGTGACATCTTCCCCGGCGAGTTGGACCTTTCCGGCGGTGGGGCGGACCAGTCCCACCAGCATGTAAAAACTGGTGGTTTTACCGGCACCGTTTGGACCCAGGAGACCTACCACTTCGCCGGCCCGGACGCCAAGATCCACCCCATTGACCACGTTTCGATC
>JBEANM010000191.1:0-3664 GCA_041165425.1 Verrucomicrobiota bacterium | reverse complement strand
GGAATCGCAGAAGCGCTGCTAACATTCTGCAGGGTGGCACCGGTATAGTTCAACTTCAGGCTGTTGCCGTCCTGGGCAATAGCCCACGACCCAGCGTTGTACCCTGCTGCGGTCATTGCATTTTGGAAACCCCCCGTGTTGATGGCGAACTTTCCAGCATCAAAGTTTGAGATACCTCCGCTGGCCGTCGCGATCGCAAAGCTGTAGCTGTCGGTGAAGACAAAACCTGAGGCGGCCCCGGTGGTGTCGTTTGAAGCCAAGAGCGAGATCACGTCGATGATAAACTTGCGTTCCACCGAAGTTGTCGATTTCCCAGTCATAGTTACCTCCGCCCAAGAACGTGGTGTTGCCCACATCCAGAATCCCCGTGCTGTTACCCGGGGCCAGGATTCCGGAGACGGATAGGGTACCCGTTGTCGTTCCAGACCCCTTCAGGGTTCCTCCACTCGCGACCACGAGAGCAGAGGTGTTATCCGCGTCATCCGAATTCAAGGTTAGCGTGGCTCCGCTCGCAACCGCCACCGTGCCTCCCACCATCTCGGAGCTCGCACCAATCGAGCTATTTGCCGATAAGGTGGCCGTTTTGCCGCTTGCGACTGACAGACGCCCAGCAGTTGCAGTAACCGCACCGATGGTGTCATTTCCTCCAATTACAAAAGTTCCGCCAGTAACGGAAATAGAGGAATTGTCCGCAAGCCTATTGTCGCCCGATGTCTGAAAAGTTCCGGCACTCACGGATGCGGTTCCTGAGAAGGTATTTGCCCCAGATAAAGTGAGGGATCCTGAGCCGCTTTTCGAGACCCCCCCAGTTCCAGATGCGGGTCCGGAAATAGTAAAATTACCAGTTCCCCCAAACGCCGCAGTATTTCCGTTCAAATAGAAATCCGAGCCAAAAGTCGTGGAGCCATAATTACTGGAGGTAAAATTCACGGTACTGGCATCAACACCTATTTGAACATTGAAAGTTTGGGAGCCGGAGGAGGCGTTGGAAAAACTATCCGTCAGGCTGATCCCGCCACCGCTCGCGCCCGTAAAAGTGCGCGCACTTGTGGCTCCCGACTCTATGGTTAGCGACCTGAGTTGAAACCAGGCGCCGTTCACTGTCATACTTGTGTTGTTATTGTGGCCAATAAATAGATTGCCTCTTCCATCATTATCCGGACGGTTTTGCGCCTGCCAACTCGAGTACCACCAAGGATTCGCGCTATCCCACCAATTCCCGGTGGCGACATTGTCACGGCTGTAAATGTTTTGCTGAGCTTTCGCCACCGCGCCGGAGAGGAAGAACACTAGGCCGGCTAGAGCCAGAAGCATCCAGGTGAATCCGCTGCCGCGGTGCCACGGCTCGCTGACCGGGAGAATTTCGCTGTGGGTATGTAGGGTGGTTTTGTTTTGCATGACTGATCCTCCTCCAAATTGAGAATTCGCTGAAGATTGCGAAAGTTTCATTACGGACTTTGTTATCATTATTCAGGCAAAACATATCCTCAAGGGGTTTTTTCTGAAATTTGCGGAACTGTTCAATTTTTTGGCCCCGGATTTACTATTATTAAGCCTTACCTCTGCTTAGGCATGCCAATCGCCATAGTTTTTGTACGAAGTAGTCACATTTTCGCGATGTTGGTTGAGCCACCCCAAAAACCCGCTTTGCCAGCATTAGCATTGTGAGCCTGATTAAGCCCCGAATCCCTTAACCTCCTTTCAATTTTCGAGCTATACTTCAGCAGTGGATCCACGACCTGAGCTGCTCGCCCCCGCCGGAGATTGGGACTGTCTCAAGGCCGCCGTAACCGCCGGAGCTGATGCGGTCTATTTCGGCCTGCCCGCCTTCAACGCCCGTCTCCGGGCGGAAAACTTTACCGAGCAGGATCTCCCCGAAGTGATGGACTACCTCCACGCGAGGGGGCGCCGCGGTTACCTCACCATGAATGTTCTTATCTTCCCCTCGGAACTCCCCGAGGCCGAGCGGCTCCTTCGCCTCGTGGCTCAGTCTGGGGTCGACGCCCTGATCATCCAAGACCTCGGCCTCGTCCGTCTAGCCAAGGCCGTTTGCCCAAACGTCGCGCTCCACGCCTCCACCCAGATGACCCTGACCTCCCCAGAGGGTATCGCCTTCGCCCGTCGTCAGGGCCTTCATCTGGCCGTCCTTGCCCGGGAGCTTTCCCTCCGGGAACTGGCCAAATTCCCTACCGCCACCGACCCCACCGGCCTTCCCTTGGAGGTCTTCGTCCACGGAGCCCTTTGCGTCGCTTACTCGGGACAATGCCTGACGAGTGAGGTTCTGGGCCGACGCAGCGCCAACCGCGGGGAATGCGCGCAGGCCTGCCGCCTCCCCTACTCCCTTGAAGTCGATGGCCAACCCCAAGATCTTGGCGATCGCTCTTACCTTCTATCCCCTCAGGATCTCGCGGCCGTCGACGAGATCCCTGAACTGATCCGGCTGGGCCTTCGCTCTTTCAAGATCGAGGGCCGGCTGAAGTCGCCTGACTACCTCACCGCCGTTACATCCGTCTACCGCAAGGCGATCGACCGCGCCCTGGCCGATCAGCCGACCCCCGCCTCGGCCGAAGAGCGGTATCGGCTGGAAATGACCTTTAGCCGCGGCCTTTTTTCCGGATGGTTTCACGGGGTCGACCACCAGCAACTGGTTCATGCCCGTTTTGGCAAGAAGAGGGGCCCCCTTGCCGGGCGCATCGCTCGCACCGGACCCGACTGGGTCGAGTTGGAGAAAAGCCTCATTACCCTCCGTCCGGGTCTATTTGGGGTGGAGGGCAACCGGCTTCTTTTCCGCCGAGGCTCCCTGCCGGCGGATACCGCCAAGCCAGGCGACCGAGTCTGGAAAACCAAGGATCCCCAGCTGGAAAAACAACTCCGCGCAGAGCGCTCCAAAGAGATATCTGCCACCACCGTGGCCCTCGACCTAAAAATCTCCGGCCGGAGTGGTCAACCCCTGCGCGTGGAGGGCAAATCAGACGGGCAAACGACCACTCTCTCCTCCTCGATTCCTCTTTCGTCGGCCAAGAACCGCCCCCTCACGGCGGAAAGCTTCAGGCAACAATTCGGCCGGCTCGGTGGTACTCCTTTTTATCTCAACCAGGTCTCCCTGGATTTGCCGGAGCCCGTCATTCTGCCTGTCTCGGAACTAAACCGCCTCCGTCGCGACCTTGTCTCCCGCCTCACCTCCGCAAACCCAATGGGCAAACATTCCATAGAATGTTTGCCCGTCCGCGAGCCACAGCTTTCCAAGCTTCTCGCCCCCATCACCTCCCAAAACATGTTCCACCATTCCCCCAAAAGTCCTCGTGACGCCGGGAAATTCAAGATCTCCATCCTGTGCCGGGACCCAGCCCAAGCAGAGGCCCTGCTCTCCGAAAACCCAGATCTTCTCTATCTCGATTTCGAGGATCTCCGACGTTTCGGCCCAACCGTGGAGACGATTCGTCAAAAATCCAAGGTTCCGCTCTATTTGGCCACTCCCCGCATCCAAAAGGCCGGCGAGACCGGTTTTTTTCGCCTGATCGAAAATGCTAAACCCGACGGGGTTCTCATTCGCAACCTGGGCGGTCTCGACTACTTCCGCTCGGCCAAACTCCCCATGGTCGGAGACTTTTCGCTTAATATTGCCAACCCTCTCTCTGCCGACGTCTTCATGGCCGAAGGACTT
>JBEANM010000190.1:0-2629 GCA_041165425.1 Verrucomicrobiota bacterium | reverse complement strand
GCCACCTGGTCGGTCGAGGTTCGGTTCACGTAGTAGATGATGGTTCCCTCAGCGAGTTGCCCGCAACCGGTCCCGGTCAGCATGCTGTTGTAGGTGCGGCTGACGAAATACTGCCGGTCCAGGTAAATGACCCCGTTCTTCATCGGGTAGGTCATCCGATGGGAAAGGATGAAGGCTGGCTTATCCTCCACTTTTTGTTGGGACCAGAAGAACTCGTGGACGATCCCGTCCTGCGGCCCGCCTGGAAAATCCCGAAAAGCCACAAAGGCATCCGGAGCGGCATTCTGCAGGACAGGACTAGCCAGCATAGAATTCAACAGCTCGTCCCCGGGCTCGGAAAACCTTCCGTCCCCACGGTCGTAGGGTGCCACCGCCCCGATACCGGCCTGCCGATAGGCCTGAAACCGTTTGTTGAGAATCTCGGCCAAAACCTGGGCGGCCACGGCCGGGGCGTCCTTGTCGTCCTTCACCTTTTTCTTGGCGGCCTTAAGCTTGGCGTAGTCGTCGGTGTGAAAGTTGAAATCGTTGCCCGGCTCGGCGCTCAGATAGTCCATGGCCTCGTCGGGCGTCAGCTTGATCGGGTCGAATTTCGGCGCGTCAGGCGAAAGCTGGCCCGAGGCGGCAAAGGTCGGATCCTTGCCCATCAGGTTATCCGCCGTGATAAACTCTTTCAGTTGATCCGGGGAAGCCTTCACCAGCATGGCCAGCTTGACCGCCAATTCCTTGTCCGTGGCGTCATCGATCGGTGGGGCGACGATTTCCCCGCTTTTGATTTTGGCAGCCATGGGCGCCGGCAAATTGAGGTGCTCCATCGCCTTGACGATGTCCGGTTTTTCGGCGGTGTTGTTGGTTTGGGCTCCAGCCCAAACGCCGCTTCCGATCAGTAGAGCGAAGATGAATTTATGCATAAGCCAAATTCTGCCGCACTCCCCATCTTTCGACAATCACCGCCCAAGGCGGACTGCTTTCGTAAACGTTCACGTAAACGCAAACGAACAAATCTTGCCAAAATCTTGTGTGCCGAATTTTGATCAAAACGGGTCGTGGCGCGGACCCTTGCGGATCCGCGCCACGCCCATCACTTACTCCCGGCAGTTATTTGCTGCAGGGACAATCACACTGCGTGCACCCTTTGCCGCTGCAAGGATTGCAGCTGCAACCGCAGCAATCCGCGGCTTGCAGGGCGCCGGCCATCAAGGCCATTGCGAGTAGGAATATTTTCATATTTCCTCCTATATTTTTTAAAGAACTCGTTACGGGTGATGTCCGCCCGAAGGCGGACCCGACAGGTCAAACCCGTGCGAGCTTGGGGGGAGGAGAAAGGGGCTTATAGGTGAGACTGAAAGGGACGACCGTGTCGCTGGGGCGCAGGGGTTCCACCGTGACGATTTCATGGAGCTCGAAAGAAGGAGTTAGGGCCACGGGGGCCGATGGAACCGTGACTTGCCCACAATCCAGACATTTGCAGGTATCCGGCTCACAGCAGGAATTTTGGTCGACCACGCAGGCGTGGATCTGGACCGGATAGGCCTGCGAGGAGATGCCCACAAAGGCCAACCCGCAGATTAGGGCTACTGCCAACCTCATGAAGGCAACTTAATCCTTCACCCTCCCCTGTCAAATGGGGGCAAAAAGGTAGGGCGGCGTGTCCCTACGCCGCCTCGTTGAATTTTATTGGCGTAAACTTTGCATGAGGCGACCTCGGAGAGGTTGCCCTACCTAAGCATGCAGTTAAGGGCGCAAAGCCCAATCTCTACCGCCGCATCCGTCTTACCGCCAAAACCGCCGCAAAACCCGCCAACAACAACGCCCCGCTGGAAGGCTCAGGAATCACGTTGAAGGTGAAAAGCTCGCGGGAGGTTTCGAAGACGGAAAGATCTGCGCTTTTGACTCCCAACCCTTGAAACTCAAAGGTGTAGGTTCCCGGCGCGGAAAATCCCCAGTTCCAATGCTCGTGCCCGCCGATGGGGACAGTCACTTCACTCACGGAGACGGATCCGCCGATGGCTTGAAGGCCAACCTGCAACGCCCCGCCACCGGAAAATCTATACATGGCGAAATTCCCCGGATTGGCCGCTCCTGCCGAGACCATGCGGATCGTGAACCGGTTGTTCTGAAACACCCCGGTGGGACCGTCGGCGGAAACTCCCCCGTACAACATGCCGGGCTCTTGCGTGGCGGGAAGAATGTAGGCCGCCGTGCCCAAAACCGGGACAAGTCCGGCGGGCGACCCGAAGTAGCTGCTCTCATTGACCTGCAGGATGACGTCGGCCGCCTCAAAATGGGTTTCGGTGACGTGGTCATGAATGTGGAGGGCAAACTCCGTCGGCACCACGGAAGAGTCATAATGTACCTCAAAAATATCAATGTGCCCGTCCGACAAGGTCGTGACCGCGGATGCCGTTCCAGCCCCCAACAGCAGCCAAGCCCAGACTATCTGGAGGTTCAGTTTCACAGGGGATTTTTCGCGATGTTGACCCCGCCATCGACCCGGGCTTTCAGGTTTTTGGCAGCGAGAATTTCCGCATGTCCGTCGGCGAATAAATATCCCGAGGAGCCAGCGTCACGGTTTCGGCTCACCGGACCTGAACTGTCCGGATTAATTTCTGCCAAAAGGGAATGCCAGCGA
>JBEANM010000189.1:0-2644 GCA_041165425.1 Verrucomicrobiota bacterium | reverse complement strand
GCTTTTGTCAGCGAGGAAGAGGTGGCCCGGGTGATCGACTTCATTGCGGCCCAGGCCAAGCCCTACTACGAACAGGAAATCCACGCCAAAATGACCAAACCCTCCGGGGGTGACTCTGAGCTCTCCGAAAAAGATGAGGAGTTAATGTCCCGGTCGCTCGAAGTCATCAAGCAGGAGAAAAGAGCCTCTACCTCGTTGCTACAGAGGAGGTTAGGGCTTGGCTACGGCCGCGCGGCATGGGTGATTGATCAATTTGAATCAAGGGGTATTATTGGGCCAAAGGATGGCGCTAAGGATCGGGAGATCCTCGTCGACCTTGATACGGTCCAATTATGAAAACCAAGGAAGCCCCGAAACCCGAAAAAAGCGAAAACGCGACCCTCGGCTCCCAGTTAAGCGTCGCCCGCCTGCGCCACGGTTGGACCGTTGAGGAGGCTGCCGCCCGGACCCGCCTTCACGCTAACGTTATCCGCAACCTCGAGGCTGACCGCTTCGACAAGCTGCCCAGCTTGGCCTACATCCGCGGCTTCCTGCGGATTTACGCTCGCGAACTGGGTCTCGATTCCAAGGCCATTCTCCGTGAGTTCCAGCCGGGCTCCTCCGAGGTGGAGGACTCCATTCTCGATCTTCGCCCGGAGATGCTGGAATCCCTCCCCACCCGCGCCGCCGAGCCGGTCGTGACGAGCCGCAAACTCGGTTTTGGGGTTCTCTCGGCCGCCGCCGTCTTCGTCCTCGCTGTCCTCGGGATCCAAATGTACCGCGTCTGGCCCGTCAAATCCCCCAAGGACCCATCCACTCTTGCCCCCATCGGGGCTAACCAAAAAACCGAAAGTGCGGCCCAGCCTGATTCCGCCAAGACCAAACTCGCCTCCAGCGAGGACTCGTTTGTGAAGGCCGCCATCCCGGTGAAGTCCGCCGAACCCGCCACCTCGGCCGCGGCCACCCCGGCCCCGGCTACCACCCTGCCTCCCGTGCAATCCTCGGATCAGGCTCCCCCCAAACCTTCCGTCCCCCATCAGCTCAGAATTTTCGCCAAGAAGGATACATGGGTCCGCATTGTCGCGGTGCGCGACGGCAAGGAAGAGGTCGTCTTCGAGGATACCATTGACGAGGACGACATGATGCCCCGCAAACGGGATGACGCCTGGACCGGGGACTCCTTCGTCGTCACCACCCGCGAGGCGGCCGATGCCGAGATTATCTTTAACGACTCCAACTTCGGCACCTACGAAAAACCCGGTCCCCAGACCTTCCGTCTGCCCGCCCGCTGACCGCGGCGGCAGTCCCCGTTTCCCATGGCGGCCAAAGTCGGCCTGATTTCGCTCGGGTGCGCCAAGAATCTGGTGGATTCCGAGATCATGCTCGGCCATCTCCGCTCCGCCGGCATGGATCTTACCGCAGATTCCGCCGAAGCCGACGTTCTCATCGTCAACACCTGCGCCTTTATCGACTCGGCCAAGACGGAAAGCATCCAAGCGATCCTGGAGGCCCACCGCGACCGGGGTCTTCAGCGACGTCGGGCCGGACAGCGGCTTATCGTGGCCGGTTGCATGTCCCAGCGTTTCTCCTCTGAACTCGCCGGAGAGATCCCCGAAGTCGACGCCTTCATCGGCCTCGACCAGCTGGAGGAGGTCGCCCCCGTGGTCCGCCGGGTCCTCGCCCGCGCTCCCGATGCCCCACCCGAGGACTTGGTTCCCGACCATCTCCCCGTCTATATCCCGGACTTCAACACGCCCCGCTGGCGCCTGACTCCCAAACACTACGCCTACGTCAAAATCGCCGAGGGCTGCAATCACCCCTGCTCTTTCTGCGTGATCCCGCAGATGCGCGGCAAACACCGCAGCCGCACCATCGAATCTGTCCGCCGCGAGGCCGAGGGCCTCGTGGCGGAGGGCGTGAAGGAACTGCTCCTGATTTCCCAGGACACCACTTACTTTGGCATGGACCGGTGGACCGAAGGCCGCAGTCCAAAGGCCAAGGTGACCTCCGCACGCGGGGAAAGCCTCATTGATCTCCTGGAGGCCCTCCATTCGATCCAAGGAGAGTTTTGGATCCGGCTTCTTTACACCCACCCTGCCCACTGGTCGGACGAGTTGATCGCGGCAATCGCCCGCCTGCCCAAGGTCGCCCGCTATGTCGACATGCCCCTCCAGCATGTGGAAGAGGGGATGCTACGCGACATGCGCCGGGAGACCTCGGAAGCCCACATCCGGGAACTGGTCGCCAAACTTCGCGCCGGCATCCCCGGCCTGGCCATTCGTACCACGTTCATCGCGGGCTTCCCGGGCGAAACCGATGCCCAATTTGCCACCCTCCTGGATTTTATCCGCGAGGCCAAGTTCGACCGCATGGGCGTCTTCACCTACTCGCAGGAGTCCGGGAGCCGCGCCGCCAAGATGCCGGACCAGATTTCCGCCACGGTGAAAAAGGCCCGCTACCGGAAGGCCATGGCCGCCCAACAGCAGGTGGCGAAGGAAAGAGCCGCCGCCCAGGTTGGCAAAACCCTCCGCGTTCTCGTCGACACGCCGGAAACGGCCCGCACCGAAGCGGACGCACCCGAAGTCGACGGCAAAGTCCTTCTCTCCCGCCCGCACACCCCGGGAACCTTCGTCGACGTCACCATTACCGGACACAAAATCTACGA